>CAIKQM010000289.1 GCA_903829565.1 uncultured Planctomycetota bacterium | reverse complement strand
CATTGCTTTTGACGCGCTGCGTGTGGGCTTGCAGAACACACCGGAAGGTGCAGTACCTCAGACCTTGGCGGCAGTGCAGCAAGTGTCGGTGGTGGTGCCCAAGCTGGAGCCCACCAACATCCGCATCGACCAAGTTTTGGTGGCGGAGGCGCAACTCAGCATCGAACGCGATGCGCAAGGCGCGCTGCACACCTGTGGGGTGGTGTTACAACCGGGCACGGACACTTCCGCGGATGCCGCATCCGCACCTGCACCTGCAGCGCCGGCCCAGCCCGAGGTGATCAAGCTCGCCAACTTGCCGCGTGTGGAGATCGCCACCTTGTCCTTGGACCTCGGTGCTTTGAACTATCGCGATGCCCAATTGGGTGCTCCGATCGAGCTGGGTGTGCGAGTGCAATTGGCGCAGCCTTGGGTCGCGTGCTCGCCCAAAGAAGGCGAAGCCACGCCGTTGGTGCTGCAAGCGCAGGGGCGCTTGCTGCCTTTGGTGCGCGAATGGTCAGCGCAACTTCAGGCCGGGCTTATCCAACAAGAACCGTCGCTTGCGCTCACTGTCGAAGCCAAGGGCATCGAAGGCAATGCGCTGGTCGGTTTGGTGCCTGCCCTCGCTGGCCAGATCAACGGCGGTTCCTTGACCGATGCGAGCTTTCAGACCGGACTGCAGGCGCGTGTCAAATTCCCTAGACGCAGCCACTATGAGTTTGACCTGACGAACGGTCTTTCGGGCGAGCTAACGGTGCAACCTACGCGCTTGGCGATGGGTGACCGCACACTGCTGGGTGTGGATGGCGTGCGCGCCGAGTTGCGTCGTTTCGTGCCTCACACCGGCTTCGTGCATGTGCCGCGCATCTCCGTGCAGACGCCGAGGCTTTCCATCGTGCGTCAAGGCGACCAAGTCGAGGTCGCGGGCCTGACGGTGAATCTCGCGGCACCAACGAACGCAGAAGCATCTACACCCGCCTCTGTTCCTGCTGCTGCTTCTGTATCTACACCTGCTCCCTTGCCGGAGATCCGCGTTGATGCCTTTGAAGTGGATGGGCTTGCCGTCGACATTCGCGATGCAGGCGCCGACCCCGTCACCTATGTGCCCTTGCGCAACTTAGATCTGTCGGTGCGCAGGTTCACCACCCGCATGCTGACCGAGCCGCGTGCTATGCGCTTCAGCATGGCCTTGGGCTCCGAGAAGGCACCTTTGCCGCGCCGCCACGGTGTCAAAAACGCTGTACTCGGCATCGTTCAGGCCGCCAAGGCCTCTCTTGCCGGCCAGAAGGACGAACTGGTCTACGAAGACCGTGAGTTGCTGGAAGAGTTCGCTCTCTCCGGTCGTTTGCAGCTCTTCCCAGAGCCCAATGCGCAAGTGCAGATGAACTTGTCTGCACTCGAGCTCTTGGGCGTGCGTGGCACAGCTGCCGCTCAAGGCGTCAACATCGGCGATGGCTTGATGGACTTTGCTCTGCGTGCACGCCTGGTCGGCGACAAGCTCAGCGTGCAAAGCACCGCGGTCTTCACTGACTTGTCCCTGTCGGAGCCCAAAGCAGGTCCTATCGAGACCTATCTCGCGATCCCTATGCCGCTGGATGCCGCGCTCTTCTTGTTGAAGAACGCTGAGGGGGAGCTGCGCATTCCGGTGTCCTTGAGCGCTTCGACCAAGGGCATTACGACTGCCGACCTCGCCATGGCTGGAGGCGGCGCGGTGGCCAAAGTGATCGGCACAGCGATCGCAAGCGCTCCGTTGCGCGTGTTGGGCACCTTCACTGACTTGTTCTCGGATGCGAAGAGCATGCCGAAGACAGATGCTGCGCGCTTGGCCTTTGTGCCTGGCACGGTAGCAGTCGATAGTGCCTCGCGCGCAGCGCTCGAGCCCATGTTCCGTCGACTCCAGTCGGATCCCACACTCGTCGCTGTGATCCAGCACCGCTTGTCGGTCGATGACATGCAGCGCATGGACATGCTGGCGAACCCGGCTCAAGTGGATGTGGAGGAACTGCAAGCGCGCTTGCGCCAACGCCGGCGCGAGTTGCTACGGGAACACGCCGAGATTGCCGCGCGTGCCCGGGCCAGCCAAGGCAGTTGGCGTGGTGCGGTCGTGGACGAGCTGCGTACGCGTTGGCGTGAAGTCGACGGCGAGCTTGGCACCATCGAGCACGCGCTCGACGAAGTGGGCGAGCTGTTGCAGCCGGGTGCTGATCGCTACCGCGACAAACGCACGCGCAGTGCAGCTCTGGAGCTGTCGGAACGGCGCTTGGAGAGCGTGCGTGAGCTGTTGCAGACAGCTCGTGCTGACGACGGCGTGGCAGTCGAGATGCGCACACCCGCACTGCAAGTGGCGGGCGATGAGACAGGCGGCACGGTCTTGATCGTGCTGCGCAAGCGCTGATTGCTCAGCGCGCGGCTGCGCCCGTCAGCAAGTAGGTCGCCGCGACTGCGCGGTGATCCGACGGCCAAGGGTCGCACACCACTTCGCTGGTCAAACTCGATTCGCCCACCACGCGAATGCGCACCGGTCGCACTCCTGAGCCGGCATGCAGCAACCAGTCGATGCGATCATGACGATCGTTCGGGTCGTCAGGTTTGGTTGTCGGCGTCCAAGTGAGACCCGGCCATTCCAGCGGATTCGGGTGGAGAGCGCGCCATGTGTCGACCAAGCCAGCCTCGGCCAAGGTGCTCGAGGTCGGCCACGCCACAGCGATCGGGTACCAGCCACGCGCTACTGCGGCCGGCGTCCAATCCATATGGGAAGGCTCATTGAAGTCACCACCAACGATCAGCGGCTCTTCGTTGTCCAGCGCGCTTTCCAACCCGATCAGCAAGGAGCTGACCTGTTCTCCACGTGCTGCGCGCGCTGCTTCGACGGCCTCTTCGGCAGTCGTCAAGAAGCGACCACCTTGGTAGGGGATGCGTGCCAGTTGATACGGCTGGTACGGCGCTGACGGCAAGTGCACGCAAGCCACGCGCACCGTCCGGCCGCTGCTCAGGCCGATGACGATCGAGTCTTTGGCGCGTTCGATGACTGTGTGGCGCGTCGCGATGCCGCGCCGCCCCGACAGTGCAACGTAGTTCCAACCCAGCTCGCGCGCCATGCGCGCGGCGTTGTCCGGTTGATCCGCTGCGAGCCCCTGGACTTCTTGAAAGCACACGGCATCGGGGTCCACGCGCTGCAACACGCGCAAGGTATCGGACAACGGACGCTTGCCCGCATCACCACCGTGCCACAGGTTGAAGGTCAGCACCTGGAAGCTCTCAGGCAAGCCTTCGTCGCTCTCAGCCTTGTCCTTGGACTGGCTCAAACACGCCGTCATGACCAGTGCAGTGACGCACCATGCTGTCCAACGAAAGAGATGGTTCATGCGGGAAGATCGAACACGCCGACCAGAGAGAGACCATCGAGCCCCGGCACCAAGTCGAACAACGACAGCACAGGAATGGCTGCGTTGACGAGCTTGAGCTTCGTGGGCGAGAAGGTCTTGGAGTAGTTGGTTTGCCGGTCTTTCTTGAGGCGATAGCCCCAAGCACCAACCGGGTTCATCGGCCGCAAAGCGCGCGTGCGGAAGCCATGCCGCTCGAACAGCGCCTGCAGATCGGCGGCGTCATAGCGTCGCCAGTGTCCACTGGCCTTGTCCATCGCGCCGTAGAGGTTCGCTTGCGCCGGGACCTTGATCGCAGCCGTGCCACCGGGACGCAGGCGCGCCTTGAGCTTCTCGACGAACGCATCGTGGTCTTCAAAGTGCTCGACCACATCGAGCGCGATGGCCACATCCGCCTTCACGTCAGCCAACTCATGCCAGTCACCGCGCAAGTCGGCTTGACGCGCTTGCACCTTGTGCGCGGGAAAGCGCGCTTGCAGCTTGGTCAGCAGCTCCGGATTCACATCCACGGCGATGACACGCTCGCAACGCGGCAGGTAGTGATCGAGCACCATGCCCGCACCGCAACCGAGCTCAAGCACGGTGCCGCGCACGCAGTCTTGAAAGCGCTTGGCGATCCAACCGTAGTAGTTCGGCAACAAGGCCATACGGTCCTGCGCCTCGTGGTACACGAGGTTGGAGCGGTCGAGATCGTGCGCGTCACTCATCTCTGTCAAGGTACCACGCTCACGCTCATTCCCGGGCGCAATCGCCCCGGGCGCAGCACACGGCAGACAAAGCCGCTGCGCCCCAGCATGAGGTCCGGAAAGCGCGCATCCAACGGACGCAGCGTCTTGCAGGGCTCGCGCACATCATGGATCTGCAGCAGCACCTCAGTCCCCACGGTCAGACGATCGTCAGGCCGCAACTGCGCGAAGTCCAACCCTTCAATCAACAGGTTCTCGCCATACGAACCTGGAGCTTCGGCACGCACACCATCGCGTTGCAGCGCCGCATAGTCTTCCGTGCTGAACAAACACACAGCACGATTCGCACCGCCATGCAGCTTGTAGCGATGGCCATCACCTACGAGGCCGAGCTCTGTGCACTCGGCCTCGTCCACGACCTGCTTCGGGATGCCACCCGACCCGAGACACACGGCGCGCACGGTGCCAGCGGGTCGTGTGCTCATGTCGCGCTTCTCACTCCTTCACGAAGAAGTAGTACAGCTGTCCTTCGCTGCGCGTGGCGCCGGCAACTTGTTCGGCTTCATCACCCGAGCCCAAGTACACATCGGCGCGACCGGCGGTGCGGATCGCTCCACCGGTGTCTTGATCCAACATGAAGTGATCGATGACCGCGCCTTCGCCACCTGCGCCCACAGTACCGGTGACATACACGAGTGCACCACGCGGGAAGAGCGTCTTGTCCGTTGCCAAGCTGCGATTGCCCGTGACAGGCACATTCAGCGAGCCACGCGGTGTGCCTTCGATCGGCGTGAAGAACACATAGCTTTCGTTGCGATGGAGATAGTCCTGCACCTTGTCAGGGTTGGCTTGTGCCCATGCACGAATCGCGCGCAACGAGACGCCATCCTTCGGCAGTTGGCCATCAGCGACCAGCGCTTGGCCCAACGACGAGTACTCGCGGCCGTTCTTGGCCGAGTAGCCCAGCTTGTACAGCGAACCATCCTCCAAACGGATGAAAGCCGAGCCATTCACATGCGCGATGTACGCGTCGATCGGGTCTTGCAACCACGCGAGCTCCAGGCCTTTGCCCACCAGCAGCGCACTGGCTTCGATGGTGGCACGATCCGGGTACTGCTCGTATCCAGTCGTCGTCTGACGACCGAGGATGACGCCGTCTTCGCCCTTGGCGAGATCGTTCGGCATCGCGTACAGCGGATAGCGGCACTGCGCTGTTTGCGTGCGGCTGCCCGGCAAGATCGGCGTGCAGTACGCGGTGTACAGCACACCGCCACCGCGACCATCCCAACCGGCACTCTTGAGCACTTCGAACTCGGCGAGCACACGCGACTCGAACTCATCCGGCGTGGTGCATTCCGTCAACAGCTGCTTGAAGCGCTCCAAGCTCTTGGTGGCGCGCTCTTGGGTCACGCCTTCGATCGGGAAGAACTTGGCCGAGCTCTTCTTCTTGGTCCACGCGATGCTCTGTTCGAGCGCGGGCAAGATCTCGGCCTTGGCGTAGACATCATGGCCAAAGCGCGGCGGCGCTTCGCCCGGGTCCAGCGGCAGCAAGGCCGGCGCTCCCTCGGGCAGAGGGCGGCCATAGTCCTTGGCGACTTGGCAAGCGGAGGTGACAACGAGGAGAGCCGCCGTGCAGGTGGCGACGAGACGCGTGCGTAGGTTGTGGGTCATCGGTTGCTGTGCAAAGTGTGCGCAGCGAGTCTGGCAACTTGCGCGACCCGTTTCACCACCTCGTCGCTAGACTATGCGCCCCATGCCGTGCCTGCTCGGATGTCTGTGGCTGTCGCTGCCGCGTCTCGTGTTGCTCGTCACTTGGCTCTTCACCGATGCCATCGGCAACGCGTTTGAGACGAAGATCTGGCCCTTCTTGGGCTTCTTCTTCCTGCCGGTGACCACCCTGGCCTATGCCCTCGTGCACACCAAGGGTGCCGAGCTGGATGGCGCCGGCTGGATCGTCATGGTGCTGGCGGTGCTGATCGACTTCGGCGTGTTGGGCTTTGGTCGCCGCCGTCGTCGCCCGCCGATGGAGGGTGGTGGCGGCAGCAGCGGTGGTGGTGGCGGTGGCCGGATCATCGATGTAGAAGCCCGGCGTGTGGATTGATCGCGAGGATGACGAAGAGAGCCAGCATGGGTAAGAAGACTCGAGGCAGCGCCAAGCTCCTGTTGTTGCGTTCGTCCTTGCGCTTGTTGGCGCTGCTGCGCCACGGAGAGCGCAAGGCTGGTGACTTGGGCCGGGCCTTGGCGGTGGCGCAACCGAATGCTTCACGCCAGTTGCGTGACCTGGATCGCGCCGGTGCGATCACTCTGCGCAAAGACGGCCGCGAACGCTGGTACAGCTTGGCCGAGGCTTCTACGCCCTTGCACCAAGCAGTGCTGGATCTCTTGCCGCACCTTGAGGCCGACGATGCCGAGTTCGCCAAGGATCGTCAGCGGCTGCATCCGCCCCAGAAAAAGGCCAAAAAGGCCGTGAAACAGCGCTAAAAGCCGCTCAACGCCGCGGTCGGGAACACCGTCGACGAGTGCAGCTCGGTGACCCCGGTGGCTGCGAGGATCTCGGCCGCATTGTGGGCGCGCACACCACCTCCCGGCAAGATCCCGATGCGCCCGCGCGCGGCGTCCACCAATGTCCGGAGTACTTGACGGCCTGCGTGCGCATCCTTGGCTCCACCCGCGGTCAGCACGCGCGTGACGCCGCACTCAATCAACACCTCCAGCTCTTGTACGGGGTCGTGGACCTGCTCGAAGGCACGGTGAAAGGTCACCGGCACGCCGCGTGAACGCGCCACCAACTGCTCCAACGCGGCGCGATCGACGCGCCCATCAGGGGTGATCCAACCGTACACCACGCCATCGGCTCCGCCGTCCAAGACACGCTCCAAGTCCTCCAAAGTGCGCGCCAAGTCATCGTCGCGCAGCACAAAGTCACCGCCCCGCGGGCGCACCATGCAGTACAGCGGCACACGCGTTTCGGCCTTCAATTGCCGCAGCAAATCGTCCTGCGGCGTGAGCCCGCCCACATCCAGCCGCGAGCACACCTCCAAGCGTTGCGCTTGCCCACGCAAGGCCGCGCGCGCGCCTTCCAGATCGTCGATGCAGACTTCGAGCAGAACCATGCGCGCCACAGCCTAGTGTCGCACCCAGAAGGAGACGAGGGTGGTATCCTTGAAGCTGCGATGCGTTGCCTCTCCACCCTCGTCGCCACGCTGTGCCTTGCGACCCTCGCGTGGTCGCAGGGTGCGTTGCCTGCCGCCGATGCCGAGTACTTTGAGACGCGCATCCGGCCCTTGTTTGCCGAGCATTGCAACGAGTGCCATGCCGGTGGCCCCAAGAAGGAGAAGGGCGGCTTGCGCATCGACACGCGCGAAGCCCTGCTCGCGGGCGGCGATAGCGGGCCGGCCATTGTGCCGGGTGACCCCGAAGCCTCGCTGCTGGTGAAGGTGCTGCACTACGGCGATCCCGACATGGCGATGCCGCCCAAGGGCAAGCTCGCCGATGAACAGATCGCCGCCGTGGTCGAGTGGATTCGTCGCGGCGCGCCCGATCCGCGCGGAAGCGAAGCCGCCACCCCGTTGACCGATGCGAACCCGTTGGCGGGCGCGGATCATTGGGCCTTCCAGCCGCCGCCGGCCACGGTGCCCCTGCCCGAAGTGCGCACACCGAACTGGGCGCGCACGGATCTGGATCGCTTTGTGTTGGCGCGCTTGGAGGCGGAAGGTCTCGCGCCTGCGCCCGAAGCGGATCGTCGCACGCTGATTCGTCGCGCGAGCTTGGACCT
>CAIKQM010000288.1 GCA_903829565.1 uncultured Planctomycetota bacterium | reverse complement strand
TGGCCGCAGGTTTTGCAGCGAAAGCGCTGCACGAGGCGGTTGTCGCAGCGGCGCCAGTAGTGGCCCTTGTGCTGGAAGGCAAAGCGCGCCTGGCCGGCGCAGGAGGGGTGTGGACAGAAGGCGGGTGTGAAGGCGGTCATGGCGTAGGTGCTCCGCCCATACGGACGAAGCGCGCACGCCAGGTGGGACAGCTAGTTGGGAATTCTGTGCACACTGGTCGGGGCCAGTATCGAAGTGGGGCTGGTGCCCCGTGTTTCGCGAAGCACCAGCCCCAACCCAAACCACCGTGCGGCGTCCCTTCCCCACGATGGCATCTCACTCACCTCACGGCGCCCAAGTCACCTCGGCCGCATTCGTCAGGTTGAACGTCCCCGCACTGCAGAACACAGCCGCGTTGCGGTACCACACCTGGTACACCCGCGTCGCGCCCGCTGCATTCAGCCCCTTCACCGACACCGGAAGCTCACCCGCCACCGGGTAGCTCGAACCGCCAGCCGTATTGGCCTTGGTTCCGATGCGGACCACGGTCCCACCCGCGCAGCGCAGGCCGTCGCCGAAGGTGGTGCCGAGCCCCGCGCCTGCCATGGCCGTGCCTTGGAAGTACAGCGCCGAGCTATTCGGCATCTGCGTGCCTACAAGTTGGAAGCTGTCGCTCGCGATCCGTGCGGCACCTGTGGCGCGCAGCGCGGCGCCCACGCCCAGCGAGTTGACGCAACCTTCGCGTGCACCAACCATGCTGGAGTTGCCGCACGGGCATACCGTACCGCTGCCGTCACCGAAGCAAGCGTAGATGACAGCGGGCGGGAGCACGCCGTCGAGCACCGTGGCCGTAGTCACGCTCACGGCCGGGTGGAACTCGGAGCCCAGCAGGCTGCCGCCCGGTGCTTTGAACTCGAAGTCGTAAACGCCCGCCGGAACACGCAGCGCGTAAGCGCCAAGGGCGTCCGTGCCATCGTTGACCAGCAGCACATCCGCCAAGGTGTTGGTCTGAACGAGGTCCACATTGGCTCCGGGCACTGCAACACCGTAGGCATCGCGGATGGTGCCAGTCAGAGCGAGTCCGGCTTGCAGTTGCACGATGCCCAGCGTGGATGTCGCCGCGACCGTGGTCGGGCCAACGCGCCGCGGCGCCATGCCCGTCGCAAAGATCGGCTTGATGTCAAAGTAGTACGTGCCCGCCGGCACGACAACATCGACCAAACCGGTGGCGTTGGTTTTGTCACCAGGCGTGTAGAGCACCGTCTTCGTCGAGGCATCACGCACATCGAGATCGACGTTGTTCATCGGCAGGTTCGAAGCATTGCGCACGATGGCCGACACGGTGAAACCGGGCTGCAACGCGAGCACACCCAAGTTCAGGTTCGTCGTCGCGTTGATGGGGAGGGTACGCGGCGCCAGCACAGCACCCACAACGCTTGCTGGGTTGAGGTTCAACTCGTACTGGCCTGCAGGCACATTGAACGAGAAGGCGCCACCGAGCCCCGAGCTCGCATAGAGCACTGCTTGGTCAACGCCGGCCGCATCGAAGGCATCGAAGTTCACACCGGCTACGCCCACGCCCGCGGCGTTGACAACTGTGCCGGACAAGGTGACACCCTCGGGCAACACGATGTCGCCGACATTGGTCGTGCCAGCAACGGCCACGCTGATGCGGGTCACACCCAGCAAGTTCGTCCCGAGCGGCGGGTTGAAGGTCACGTCATAGCTGCCAGCAGCAATCGTGACGGCGAACTGACCCAGTGCATTCGCGCCGTCATTCACCGTCGCGGGGTTGCCGCCCGAGCCGCCGGGGAAGCGGAAGTCGAGGTCGCCGAACGCAACGGGGGTGCCTGCGGCGGTGACGAGCCGGCCAACGAGCAAGTCGGCGCTCGCGGTCGGAGCCAGCAGTCCTAGCGCGGTGAGAAGGAGGGGAACGGTGAGTTGCTTCATGAGACGGGGAGTTGGTCGAGCGGGTCTTTAGGTGTAGTGGCATTAGCCGTCGACCCCTGTGCAACTGCGGTGCCAACTTCCGGAGCTCTGTCTGAAATGCATCCAATAGCCCCTGCGGGCATGCTGAATGGCACATCGGAAGAGGAAAGAACTTCACTAGGTACTCAGCAATCCAAGATTTGGAACGCAAGTCGCACGCCGCAGCGACTCCCGTGGCGTACCGTTCGTTGCCTGCGGCAGGCCCCAGCTCTTCCGTCGGCGGCTAGAAACCCGAAATGACGCCACTTCTCGGCACACGGCAGTCGATGCCAAGTGTCGAGGGCGTCAGGACATCGATGCGGTTGGCATATCAGTTGCAAATCACTCGTTGCTCCCTGCACAGCCCCATCGTCCGCCTCCCATCCCAATGCACAGCCGAGAACCGTCGTCGACGAGCGCACACCCCTTGCGCGTGCAATTCCACAGCCACGATTCGTTCGGGCTGGGTCACCTTCGTCGTACGTTGACCTTGGCCGGCGCCTTGGCGCGCCAGGTTCCGAGCGCCGAGATCCTGATCACCACCGGCTCGCCGTGCGCGACGCATTTTGCGCTGCCGGATGGCGTC
>CAIKQM010000287.1 GCA_903829565.1 uncultured Planctomycetota bacterium | reverse complement strand
CCTTCACCGATGTGCGCGCGTCAGGAGATCTTGACACCTACGCGTACCGCATCGATGCCACCGGCGCGTCTGTGTGGGGGGCCAACGGTGTCACGCTGTCGGCAGACAACGACTACGAGGCCAACCCGACCATCGCGCGCTTGGCGGATGGTGCCTTTGTGGTGGCGTGGGCGGACTTCCCCAGCACTGGCCCCGGAGCGATCCGCATGCAAAAGCTGGACGCCCAAGGCACACCGCAATTCGCGCCGGAAGCTGTGGCGCTGACCGGTGGCGGCTCCGAGAAGCCTGCTTTCCATCGTCTTGTGGCGACGGACGACGGGGGCTGGATCCTCTCTTATGTGCGCGACACAGCCACCTTCTTGGCGCCGCGTCATGTGCGAGCCCAGAAGTACAACGCCCTCGGTGTTGCGCAGTGGGCTGCTCCCGTGTCGGTCTACGACGCAGGCTCTGTGCCCATTGCCCACTTGCCGCGCTTGGTCGCGGATGGCAACGGAGCGTGGCTGGCCTGGCATCGCTCAGCGGGAAGTTTTTTTGACACGCTCGTGCAGCGCTTGGACGCCAACGGTGCCGAGCAGTTCCCGCACAACGGCTTGGCTGTGTCAAGTGAACTGAACATGACCAAGATCGATCCGTCGATCAGCGCGCTGGCGAACGGGGACTTGCTGGTCGCCTTCGGCAAGCGCAATTCGGCGCAAAGTGCTTGGGGTTTGGGAGCCCAGCGCGTCACGCGCAGTGGCACACTCGCGTGGGGCAGCAACGGCTTGGCGATCCTGCCGTTGGACACCACCTTCGAGTCGTTCCCGCGCGCGATTGCTGTGGGCGATACCGGCGTGATTGCGTGCTTCCAATCCGCTACTGGTTCGCAAGCAGCCTCAATCCTCGCATGGCGTTTCGATGCCAACGGCGCGGCCCTGTGGCCCAGCGCACCGGCCATTGTCTCCAACGCGCCCTCGGCCAAGGACGATCTCGAGTACGCCTTGGATGCGAGCGGCGTGGTGCGGTTCGGCTGGGATGACGAGCGCACCGCAGGCGGCGACATCTACGCGCAGAACCTGAACGCAGACGGCACGCTCGGCACTGCGAGCTTTGGCTTCTCGACCTACTGCATTGCGGCACCCAACTCGACGGGCGCCGGCGCGCAGATCGGTGCGCAAGGTAACGCTGTCTACGCACTCAACGACTTCACGCTGACTTGCAGTGGCCTGCCTGCGAACACGACGGTGCTGGCGTACTGTGGCCCGAGCCAAACGCAGGTCCCATTCGTCAACGGCTTCCGCTGTGTCTCGGGCACAACCACGCGCATCGGTGGGGCCACACCGGTAGGGGCCGCAGGCGCCTACTCGCGCCGCATCGACTACACGCAAGCGCCGCTGAACGCAGGCCCGAATGCCATCGCGCCTGGCGTCACGCGCTACTTCCAGCTGTGGTACCGCAATGTCGCCGGCGGCGGTGCCGGTTCGAACTTGTCCAACGGCCTGCAGGTGGTCTTCGCGCCCTGAGGGTGGCAGGATGCTGCTCGATCATGAGCGACCCTCTCACGGAACTGGATGCACTGCCGCTGACGCGCGGCGAGAACCTGACGAACCTGCAGGCCCACATTCTGGCCGAGCAGGCGCGGCACCCGAATGCTTCGGGCACTCTGTCGTGGATTTTGTCCGCGCTGTCGTTTTCGGGGCGCGTGATCAGCGCCAAGGTGCGGCGCGCGCGCATCCAGAGCGTGTTAGGAACACTTGACAGCGAGAATGTGCAGGGCGAGACCCAGCAGAAGCTCGATGTCATCGCAAATGAGACGCTGTTACGTTGTCTCGGCACGCGCGCTGGAGTCGCGATCGTCGCCAGCGAAGAGAACGAAGAACCCATCGTGCTGCGGCGCAACCATGAGGGCGAGCGTCCGTATGTGGTGCTGTTCGATCCTCTGGACGGCAGCTCCAACATCGACACTGGCGGCGCCGTGGGCACCATCTTCTCGGTGTTGCGCTATGACCGTCGCGCGCCGGAACCGAACGCGAGCTTGCTGCAACGCGGTGCCGAGCAAGTGGCGGCGGGCTACATCCTGTACGGCAGCTCGACCATCTTGGTGCTGACCACCGGCAACGGCGTGTCGATGTTCGTGCTCGATCCGTCGATCGGCTCGTTCTTGTTGGTGGCCGACCAGCTCAAGATCCCGAAGACCGGCAAGATCTACTCGTGCAACGAGGGCAACCGGCTGAGCTTCCCTGACGGGTACCAGCGTTACCTGGATTGGGCCCAACAAGAGGGCTACTCGACGCGCTACTCGGGCACGATGGTGGCGGACGTGCACCGCATCCTGTTGAAAGGTGGCGTGTTCCTGTATCCGCCGACCAAGAAGGCGCCCGAAGGCAAGTTGCGCTTGCTGTACGAAGGCAATCCGATGGCCATGATCATCGAGCAGGCGGGGGGCAAGGCCTTCGCCGGACCTGTGCGTCTGATGGAACGCGTCCCAAGCGCCATTCACCAACGCACCAGCGTCATCATGGGCAGCCCGGACGAGGTCGACCACGTGCTGCGGCACCTCGCGTGAGGGCCATTTCTTCCCACTTGCGGCCGATTCGCGTCTCTTGCGCGGCTTTTCTGTGGGGTGGGGCTCTCCGCTAGCCGACTTGCTGCGTACACTTACGTGCGTTCGCAGAGGAATCTAGACCGCTGCGAGCCCGTCCGACGCGCCACGCGCGCCCACCGGCCGGACCGAAAGACAACCCTCGAGAGGACAACCAACATGAAGAACCTGATCGTCGCTTTCGCCCTCGTGGCATCGTTCGCCGCCTGCAAGTCGGAGAAGACCTCCGTTGTGGACCCGAGCGCCCCGAAGGCCGAGTGCAGCACCGGCTGCGACATGGAAAAGTCGAGCTGCGAAGCTAAGAGCTCCTGCGAAGAGAAGCAGGCCGCCGGCCAGTGCCCGGCTACGCAAGCTAAGAGCAGCTGCTGCGCCGAGAAGCCGCAAGGTTGATCCCCCGCAAGGGTGATTGCCTTGCCATGTCCGGCGCACCACTCGGTGCAGCCAGCGACTGGTAGCAACTACCGGATGAGCCGTCCTCGCATGCGAGGGCGGCTCATTCTCATTTGCGGAGTGCACACGTCAGTCGCGCACGACATCCAGGCAGTGCACCTCGAACACGAGGTCACTGTCGGGCGGTACCAGGTTGGGGACGCCGCGCGCGCCATAGCCCAAGGCACTCGGCACGCGAATGCGGCGCCGGCCAGTGGCTTGCATGCCCAGCAGCCCGTCATCAAGACCGGGTACCGGCGCTTCGCCCAAGCGCACGCGCAACGGTGTGCCCAAGTCGATGGTCGACATCAAGCGCTCGCCGCTCGGCAAGGACATGACATAGTCGACCACCAGCGTGTCCTGCGGTCCCGAGACAGGACCATGACCGCGGTATAGATCAGTCCATTCGACGCCGCTCGTGGTGCGCACATCCTCGCGCGCGGTGGGCACCGGTCGCGGATCCAAGCGCAGACCATTGCAGCTGACAAGTACACTTGACAGCGTCAAGCTGCCCAGCGCTACGGTCCACACGGTTGACCAGTGGTGTGTGTACTTCATCCTGCCAGCACCGCAGCGATCACGGCCACATCGACGATGTCTTCGGCCTTGCAGCCGCGCGACAAGTCCATGAACGGCTTGTCGAGGCCTTGCACCAACGGTCCCAGAGCCTTGGCTCCGGCGAGGCGTTCGGTCAGCTTGTAGGCGATGTTGCCTGCATCCAGATCCGGGAACACCAGCACATTGGCCTTGCCGCCTACCGGCGAACCAGGCGCTTTGCGCTCGGCAACCGCCGGCACGATGGCCGCATCGGCTTGCAGCTCGCCATCGCAGGTCAGGTTCGGCGCGCGCTTCTTTAGCATCTCTGTCGCCGCGCGGACCTTGCCCACATCCGGATGCGTCGCCGATCCATAGGTACTAAAGGACAACAGCGCCACGCGAGGCGATTCGCCGACGAGGCGGCGATGACTCTCCGACGCAGCTAGCGCGATGTCGACCAACTGTTCCGACGTGGGGTTGGGCACCACACCGCAATCGGCATAGGTCAGCACCTTGTCGGGGAAGACCATCAGGAAGCACGAGCTGAGCGTGTCGATGCCGCGCGCCAAGCCGATCACTTGCAAGCCTGCGCGCAGCACATCGGCCGTGGCGGCTTCGCTGCCGGCGACGGCGCCTGCGCAGTCACCGCTGGCCACCAGGAAGGCGCCGAAGTACAGCGGGTCTTGGCTGCACTTGGCGCGTGCTTCGTCGAGCGTCAGGCCTTTGGCCTTGCGCTTCTCGTAGAGCTGTTCAGCAAACTTGACAGCT
>CAIKQM010000286.1 GCA_903829565.1 uncultured Planctomycetota bacterium | reverse complement strand
GCTGCCGGTGCTCTGGCTGTGTACGCAGCCTGTGGCGCACAGGACTTGGTGCAGCTCTCCGCCACCGGAGACCCTGCGCGTATCACCGAGACAGCACAGGTGCTGGCGACCACACGCGGTGTCGACTATGTCGAGTACCTCGATCGCTTTGAGACGCACTTTGAGGTGGATGACCAAACCAAAGTGCAGTGGTCGATGTACATGCGCGACACAACGCGCGAGCTGCCTGCAGGTGTGGCGCACGCGATCTTTGAGAAGTACGAACTGCCCACCGAACAACTGCTGTCCAAAGTGCGCCAGGCCTTTGGCCCGCGCTACAAGGAAGCGCTGTTGGGCTTGGGTCGCGCGCTGCATCCGGGTGAGGCGTACGACATGCCCTTCGCCTTTGCTGCGCTCGCGCCGGCTCCCGACGAAGACAAGCCCTTGTTGGCCGAGGCCATCGGTCGCAGCGGCATTGGCCCGCGTTTCCGCGCCGATCGCTTGGACCAACTGGTGAACGCTTCCGGTGTGCCCGAACAATGGCGCGACGCCTATTGGCGCGGTTGCGGTTGGCGCGTGCGCATCACCTTCCGCGTGCTGCCCGCGCGCGGACGCGCGTGGTGCGAAGCCCAACCCGAACCGATGCGCAGCGCGTTGCTAGCTGGCTTTGAACAAGCCGATCGCGACCTGCAGTTGCCCTAGCGTCAGCGCCGCGGGTAACGCCCCAAGAGCTTGTTCCACAACACTGTGCCGACTTCGCGCAGCACGGTGACATAGGTGGACAGGCGCACGCTTCCGCCGATCTTGTGCGCACAACGAATCGGCACCTCAACAACTTGGTGCCCCATGCGACGAGCAAGCATCAAGACTTCAAAGTCGAAGCCGAAGCCATCGAGCTTCTGGTGTGCGAACAACTCGCGCGCCACATCGGTGCGGTAGAGCTTGAACCCGCACTGGGTGTCATGAAAACCGGACACGACGCAGGTGGACACCAGTACGTTCCCAGCTTGG
The DNA here is from genome assembly GCA_903829565.1 of uncultured Planctomycetota bacterium. Taxonomy (GTDB): domain Bacteria; phylum Planctomycetota; class UBA1135; order UBA1135; genus SXXH01. The sequence goes on along the minus strand of CAIKQM010000286.1, from coordinate 2,714 downwards.
CCCAAGATGTTGCGCAACTTCGGGTACTGCAGGTCCGAACCAGGCGCACGCTTCGATCCGATCACAATCGGCGCGGTCTCGGCATGACGCGCGAGCTTGAGCAGTTCATCAATCGGAATGCTGAAGTCCGCATCCGAGAAGAGAATCCACTCGCCACGCGCCTCCATGACGCCACTGCGAATCGCGGCACCTTTGCCTCCGCGTTGCGGCCGGCGCACCACACGCACGCGCTCGCCATAGCGGCGCGTCACGACCTCGGCGGTTCCATCCGTGGAGCCATCATCCACCACCAGCACTTCAAAGCGCTCGATATGTGCAGGCAACCAAGCCAGCACCTTGTCGAGTGTGCTCTCGATGCGTTGGGCCTCGTTGTAGGCCGGCAGCAGAACGGTGAGGTTGCGCAGGATCACGGGGATACGGCCATGGTAGCCGCGAAGGGTACCTTTCGGCTTGGAAACGCCCCCGCCCTAAGCGCAGGAGTAGGAAACATCTTCCACTACTGCCGCTCGTTGCCCGCAAGCCACTTGATGTTGCACCCGAGGCTCGGGCGCTGCACTGCGCTGGGCGTGCCACCAGCGAGGACCGCATCCAACGCCGCGCGCAAGTCGCGGCCATCGACAGGCTCTTGGTTGAACTTGCGCGCCGCGTCCATCTGCCCGCGATACACCAAGCGGCGCGCGCGGTCATAGACGAAGAAGTCCGGCGTGCAGGCCGCCTTGTACGCGTGCGCCACCGCTTGCGTGGCATCGTACACATACGCAAAGGGATAGGCCGCTTGGCCTGCCTCGACAGTCATCGCTTCGGGGCGATCATCCGGATGCGTGCTGATGTCGTTGGAAGAGATCGCGACGAAAGCCACGCCACGAGCTTGGTAGTCGCGGGCCACGGCCACCAATCCATGTTGGATGTGCTTTACATACGGACAGTGGTTGGAAAGGAACATGACCACCAACGCCGGCGCTGCAGCGTAGTCGTCGCGCGCTACCAGTTGGCCTTCACGCCCCGGGCGTGTGTCGGGCAAGCGAAAGTCAGGGGCCTCGCTGCCTAACGGCACCATTGTCGATTCTGTGCGAACCATGCGTCTGCTCTCCGGGCCGAATCGTACTCTAGGGCATGCTCAAACTTGGCTTGAAAGCACCGGCGTTCTCACTCCTGTCGACCTCGGGTACGAAGATTGCCCTGCGTGATCTCAAAGGCCGCACGGTGGTGCTGTACTTCTATCCGCGCGACAACACGCCTGGATGCACGACGGAGGCCTGTGACTTTCGCGATCACTACGCCGCCTTGCGCAAGGCGGGCGTGGTGGTGCTCGGTGTCTCCGGTGACTCGCTCAAGTCGCATGAAGGCTTCCGCAAGAAGCACGACCTGCCTTTCGACTTGCTGGTCGACGAGGACCACGCGATCGCGACCAAGTACGAGGCCTACGGCGAGAAGCTGATGTACGGCAAGAAGGTCCAAGGCGTGATTCGCTCGACCTTCCTCATCGATCCTGACGGCCGCCTCACGCACATCTGGTCACCTGTCAAGGTGGCTGGACACGTGGCCGCGGTCCTGGAAGCATTGCAAGCCAGGCCATGACAACCGAACGCCGCTGGCACGGCCTCGATGCCTTGCGCGCGGCCATGATGCTGCTCGGCGTGCTGTTGCATGTGGCCTGCAGCTATCAGTTGGGCACAGCTGATGCGGGCTGGCCCTATCGCGATCCGCAGCAATCACTCGGCGCTACGGTGCTTGTGCTCGGTGTGCACCTGTTCCGCATGCCGCTCTTCTTTGTGCTGGCAGGCTTCTTTGGCGCGCTGCTGATTGCCAAGCGCGGTCGAAGAGGCTTCGCACGCCAACGCTTGTATCGCTTAGGCGTGCCACTGATCGCGGGTGTGCTGACCGTGGTTCCGCTGGTGGGTTTGGCCTTCGCCTATGCGCATGGCGTGCCCGCGGCATGGAAGCCGTGGCCTGATGGCTCGCTCGCGCACTTGTGGTTCTTGTGGTACTTGCTGCTGCTGTCCGGCGCTGGCTTAGCGCTGTACATGCTGCACACCCATTGGTCGTTGTCGTGGCTCCAACAGCTCGTAGACCCCAGGCGCACATGGCTCTTGGTCGTGCTGACGTGGTTGCTCTTGATGACGATGCCAGGCCCCTCGATCAGCACACCGGGTGGATGGTGGCCGCAATGGCCGACCTTGGCGTTGTACGGCTACTGCTATGCCGTGGGTTGGCAGCTCTACGCGCAACCCACTGTGCTGGATGCATGGCAGGCGCGCGCAGTGCGGCGCACGCTAGTGGGAATCCTGTGTGCCGCTGTCGCGGTGGTCGCAGCTTTGGTTTGGTACCACACAAGCAGCACAGGCACTCCCTCGACAGCTGCGTTCGTGCTCGCGCAAGCGGCCAACGCCGGCACCATTTGGTACCTAAGCAGCGGCCTCACCGGTTGGTGCACGCGTGTCATGGATCGACCGCATAGCGCTGTGCGCTGGCTCGTCGATGCGTCGTATTGGATCTACTGGATCCACTTGCCCGTAGTGGTGTACTTCACAGCCTTGCTGCGCAAGGCGGATCTGGGGCTGTGGACCAAGGTCGCTGTCGCGTTCACTGTTTCTTTGGCTCTGTGCGCGCTCTTGTGGGCAGCGGTTCGAGCCATGTCACCGCAACGGTAGGGACTGATCCGCGCGCGCGTCGACGAAGTTGTAGTCCAGCGGCAGTGGCAGAGTCAGTGCACT
>CAIKQM010000285.1 GCA_903829565.1 uncultured Planctomycetota bacterium | reverse complement strand
GCACGACTAGCGCCAGTGCCCCCCAGTACTTCACAGATACTTTCCTAGCAAGAGCTCCAGACGCAGACGCGCCTCCGGAGTGATCTTGTCTTTGGCAGTCATCACGGCGTACTTGAGCGCGCTGCTGCAACCACAGGTGCGCGGCACGCGGGCCAATTGCGGCGCCAAAGCCGCCACCAACTTCTTGGCATTGCCCACATTGCTGTGCATGACGGCCACAACTTGCTCGACCGTCACAGCGTCATGACCTTCATGCCAACAGTCGTAGTCGGTGGCCATCGCGATGGTCGTGTAGCAGAGCTCTGCTTCGCGCGCGAGCTTGGCCTCCTGCAAGTTCGTCATGCCGATCACATCGACACCCCACTTGCGGTAGATGCGCGACTCGGCGCGCGTCGAGAACTGCGGCCCCTCCATGTTGATGTAGACGCCGCCGTCGTGCACGGTTTGACCCAAGCTGCGACCGGTGCTGACCACCAACTGCCGCTGCGCTTCGCACACGGGATCGGCGAACATCACATGCGCGACAACACCACCGCCAAAGAAGGTGTCCGTGCGATGGCGCGTGCGATCAAAGAACTGGTCGATGGCGACGAAATGACCGGGCGCAATGTCCTCGCGCATCGAGCCCACCGCGGACACCGAGAGGATGCGCTCGACACCGAGCTTCTTGAGGCCCCAGATGTTGGCGCGGAAGTTGATCTCGCTCGGCGAGATGCGATGGCCCCGGCCGTGGCGCGGCAGGAACACCATCGGGACGCCATCAAGGACGCCGGTGATGTAGGCGTCGCTGGGCGCGCCAAAGGGAGTCGCGAGTTCGACCTCGCGCACATTCTGGAGCCCTTCGAGTTCATAGAGGCCGGAGCCTCCGATTACGCCGATCGTCTGCGGTTGAGCCATGGTAGGTCTGCAGATGATGGCGTGTGCGCACGCTCCGCGCGAGGGGGCGCCTAGCGGTTGCGCGGCGGATAGCGCCCTTGCGGCGGGCGCGGGCGGTCGCCACCGCGATCAGGGCCGCGGTCGCGGTCATAGCCGCGGTCACCACCGCGGTCGTACCCGCGGTCGCCACCGCGGTCGTACCCACGATCGCCGCCGCGGTCGCCAAAGTCACGCTCCAAAGCACCTTCGGCCAAGCGCGCGACCACCAGCGTGGCATAGGCACCGCGCGGCAGCTCGAACGACAGCACGACCGCGCCTTCATCGCGCTCGGCCAAGCGCAGCGCGCGCGGCACCACAAACAGCGGGCGATCCTCGCCCTTGATGGCGAAGCCCGACACGCCCTGGATGCGGAACTCACCGGGCTGCAAGCCTTCGCCGCGCAGGGCAAGAGCCAACAGGTCGCGCTGCAGCGGGTGCTCGACATCCGCGAACCCCGCACCGGGCAGACGGAACACGCCCTTCATGCTGGGATCCAAGGCATACGCACCACGCGAGAACGACAGAGGGCCCTCGGGGCCGCTGACATTCAAGCGATCCACTTTGGCAACCGTGTTCGACACCCAATTCGCCACCGCGCGATTCCACAGGTGCGATTGCCACGCATAGAGGTGAATCAAGCGCAGCTTGGACGCGATGTAGCGGAAAGCGCCCGCATAGTCCTCCTCATTGCGCGCCAAGTGCTCGAACACGCGCATGTGCGCACCGAAACGGCCGGCGATGTCGCGGCAAGCACGCCAATCGCCCCAACGCGCCAGCAACGCGTCCTTGAACTTGGCTGTGTCAGGATCGTCGTGCTCGTTACGCGAAGCCAGCAGGCTCTTGAGCGCGATCTCCGAGCGCCCCATGGCCAAATCGCGCGCGATCCAGCCTTGTTGGCCGCGCAAATTGCCGAAGCGCTGCTCGCCAAAGTAGTTCGGCAGACCGTGCTCGCGCACCGGATCGAGATTGCGCCGCAGCGTCACGGCCTCATCGGCGCTGACATCGCGCAGCACGATGGCGAAGGCATTGCCACCGCTGTCCTGCGACGACAGAGGCCGTGTGCATGAGCCAATGGTCTCGATCTTGATGTGCGGCGTGTTGGTGTCCACGCGCCGACCACCGGGCGCGCTCATGTATTGCACGGTGACGCCTTGCCGGTCTTTGAGTCCGGCAATCGAGATCTCGCCCGGCGCAACACCCGCCTCGCGCGCGACCAGCGCAACCGCATCCATCGAGGTCAACTTGCGCTTCGACACGCGGTACACGCGATGCTTGCCGCGTTCCGAAAGAATCGAGTCGTCTAGGAGTTCTTCTACGCGGAAGTCCCCGGGCTTTTGCTTGAGCTTCATGTGGCGCGGTACTTCCTGAGTTGCTTGAGAAGGCGCAGATAGTCCTTGGGCAGCGGTGCTTCGACCCGCACAGGACGGCCATCTACGCCGGGGAATACGATGGAGGCCGCGTGCAGCGTTTGACGCTGCATCAGCGGTGCTTCTACATGGCCGCGTTTGGCTTTGTAGGAACGTTTGAACTCGGACAGCGCCATGGTGGAACGGCGTCCATACACGGCGTCCACGGCCAAGGGGAAGCCGACCTCGCGGGCATGCACACGGATCTGGTGCGTGCGGCCGGTAAGCGGCTCGGCGCGCATCAAGGTGTAGCCTTCGAAGCGTTCCTCGACGGTAAAGCGTGTCTGCGAGGGCTTGCCATCGGCGCGATCCACGCGCATGCGCCCGCTGCGGCGCTCGTCAGGACCAATCGGCAGGTCCACCAACTCGCTCTCCCCATCCGCAAGGGGCCATTCCCCTTCGACCAAGGCGAGGTAGGACTTCTGCACAGCGCCCGGTTCATCAAACGCAGCACGCAGGCGGCGTTCGGCTTCTAAGGTCTTCGCCACAATGACCGCGCCAGTGGTGTCCTTGTCGAGACGATGCACCAAGCGCGGCCGGTAGCTCACTCCCTCGACAGGCGTCGCGCCGTCTTCGGGCTGCACTTCGACGCCGCTGCGTTTGAGGGCCATCGCCAACACCGCGCCTGACAAACAGCCCGCCTCGCGAGCCCAGCGTTCGGGCTCCGCTGACAAGCCGGCCGGCTTGTCGACGACCAGCACCTCGTCATCCTCGTACAGCACCGGCACCTCTGCCTCGGGAGCTTGCGGCGCGGCCGGTAGCGCTTCGTCTTCCTCGAAGTCGACGATGACCACTTCGTTTTCTGACAAACGCTGGCCCGGATCGGCGGGGTTGCCGTCGACGGTCACCTTGCGCTCGCGAATCTGGCGGCGCAAAAAGCCCTTGTTGAGCAAGGGAAACTGCAGGCACAGGAACTCATCGAG
>CAIKQM010000284.1 GCA_903829565.1 uncultured Planctomycetota bacterium | reverse complement strand
CGGTGTGGCGCCACGCGCCTGTAAACCTTGCTTGACAGCGATGGAGCCGTCGCGCTCGTCTCCATCCAACAGCTCTTCGATGCGCACGGCGGAAACGCCACCCTGCAGGGCACCCGATTCCAGAGCGCTCAAGCGCGCTGCTTCGCGCACACGCAAGTCTTCGCCGCGTGCTTGACGCAGCTCACGCAACAGCAACAACGACTCGCGATCGAGCTCGACATCGGGACCATAGCGATCGATCAACACGCGGCCGCGCGGCACAGCACGCGCCAGCTCCTGCGCCACGAGCTGTGCGCCTGAGGCGCGAGTATCGCGGGCTCCGAGCACATGCGTGAAGCGCAGCGCCTGCACCAACGGCAGGCACAGGAGCAGCAACAGCACCACACGCGCGCTGCGTGTAGCCCACAGGCGTTCGGCGGCGACACCGGCCAAGATGGTTGCCACCATCAACCCCGGCAAGAGGTAGCGCACATGGTCGCTTTGGTTGAAGAGAAAGAAGCCGCTCCAGACCACGACGAACAACGCCACCGCCCGCAAGCGCGGCGTGCGCCAAGCCAGCACCAACCCCAGCACCGCCAGCAGCACCAGCACCGGGTCATACCCAAGGATCGTGCCGATCAAGCGCTCGGCGGATTCCAGGCGCAGGCCGAACACGACGGGCATGCCCCCCACGGTCAGGCCGTTGAGCTGCTGCATCTGCGCGCCACCGACCACGGCTTCCGCAGGTGTGAGGCCATGCACCAGCCAATACGGATGGCCGAGGACCACGCTCACCACAGCGAACGCGAGCACCGCGTAGAAGCCTTCGCGTACGCGGGCCAGCAGCGCCCCACGCCACGGACGCGGCGACAGCAACCACGCGGCAAACGGCAAGAAGAGTGTGCCAAGCCCCGCTTGGTGGGCGCTGAACGCAGCACCGGCGGCCAAGCCTGACAAGACCAACGCGCGCGGCTGTGCGTCGCGGGCATGCACAATCGCCGCCCAGGCCGACAACGCGCCAAAGAACGAGACCACCGCCCACGGTCGCTCATGAGTGGCGAACTGCACGGACAAGAGGCTCGTGGCGGCCAGCCAAGCTGCCACCCACGCGCCTTGCTGCAGGCCCGCCGCGCGCGCGGCGCGCCACACCACCCAAGTGGTTGCAGCCGAGAACAGCGCAATCACGACGCGCGCCGGCACAGCGACCAAGGCCGGGTCTTTGGCCACCGCAGCAGCGAACTCGGCCGCGTCTTTCCAAGCACCCCACAGCAAACCCAGCACATACTGGGCGAGATACAGCGGCAACAGCAAGTACGGGATCAGGTTCGGATAGGTCGAGTACTTGCCTACCGGCGGCACGAGATCCCGATCACGCGCCATGCCCAAGGCCTGCCGCACAACATGACTGTCGGGCACGTAGCTGCCGCCGTCACCATGATCGATGGCGTACAAGCGCAGAGCTAGTGGCAGCACCACCAGCAAGGCCAATGCAGCTAGCCAACGCATGCGGGCACGCGCTTAGGCTTCGGGGTCCACTTCAAAGCGCTTGAGGAAGTCATCCGTGCGCGCCACATCATCGAGCTTGGTCACCAACAGGTCCATGGCCTCGATGAAGTTCATGCGCTGCAGCACGCGGCGCAAGATGTGCACACTCTTCAGGCGCTTGGCGGAGATGAGCTTCTCTTCCTTGCGCGTGCCCGACTTCTCGATGTCCATCGCAGGGAAGATGCGCCGGTCCGCGAGCTTGCGCGACAGCACAACCTCCATGTTGCCGGTGCCCTTGAACTCCTCGAAGATCAGTTGATCCATCTTGGAGCCGGTCTCGATCAAGGCTGTACCCAAGATGGTCAACGAGCCGGCGTTCTCGGTGTTGCGCGCCGAACCGAAAATCTGGCGCGGACGCTCCATCGCACGGCTGTCAAGTCCACCTGACATGGTCTTGCCGCTGCCACCTTGCAAGTTGTTGTACGCGCGCGCCAGGCGCGTGATCGAGTCGAGCAACAAGATCACATCTTGACCGAGCTCGACCAACCGCATGCAACGCGCCCAGACGGTCTCTGCAAGTTGCACATGCGTCTTGGGTGACTCATCCGAAGTCGAAGCAAAGACATGCGCCTTGGTCGCACTGCGCTTCCAATCCGTGGCCTCCTCGGGACGTTCGTCCACCAGCAACACGAACAAGTGCACATCCGGATAGCCTTCCGTGATGCCCTTGGCGAAATCGCGCAACAAGGTCGTCTTGCCGGTGCGCGGCGGTGCCACGATCAAGCCGCGCTGTCCGCGACCCACGGGGCACAGGAGATCCAAGATGCGCATGGTCGTTTCGCCCGACGCATCGCCGACCGCGTAATGGAAGTCCGGGTCGATGGTCACGAGGTTCTTGAACTGCGGCGTTTGCTGCGCCTCGCGCGGAGTCTTGCCGTCGATGGTGTGGACATCGGTCAGCGCGTACTGATGCTTTTGACCGCGGCCCAGACGGCCCTCGACCTGCATGCCGTTCTTGAGCTTGTACTGCTGGACCACGCGCTGCGGCACGAAGATGTCGCTCTTCGACGGCAGGTAGTTCGTCTCTTCATGACGCAGAGTGCCGAAGCCACCCATCTCGAGCATGAACACGCCACCGCCCTTTTGCTGCTGCGCAGCTGCAGGCTCGTGACGCTCGCTACCCCACGGAGCGGGTTCGATGGCGGAGGTGTGCGCTTCGTCCTCTTCGGCACCGCCCCAACTGGCGGAATGATCGTCCGACCACGAAGGCTCGGGATGCGCAACGGCAGGAGCCGCGGCCTCCTGCGGACGTTCGTCCCAACGCTGGCCAGGGTGCGACGGCCGTTGCACAGCTTCGCCGCCACCGCCGCCGCCACCGCCACCACCGATCGGGCGCCCGCGCCGTCCGCGCCGGCGTTGGAAGGTGCGCACCTCATCCGGAGCACCAATCGCATCAATGCCGTCGTCGAAATCCTCGCCAGGCAGGGCCTCTACCGGCGCATGCTGCTGCACACCTGCGCGCGGACGGAAGTCGTCTGGCGTGCCGACGGACGACGTGTTGGCGGGAGCCGTACCCATGGGCTCACTCGGCTCGTCGCGCGTATCCGCTTCGCGCCCCGTCTCCGTCGCCTCGGTGTTCGTGAACGTCCCGCGCCCGCGACCTCTACGGCGGCGACGACGCTGACTGAAGTGAGGGTCGTAGCCGAATTCACCTTCCGAAGGAGGTGTGGGCTCGCGTTGCGTGTCGTCAGGCAGCATGTCTTGAGGGAGCATGTCGTCAAAAGCCATCGTTGTGGACCGTCTCGCCCGAGCTAGACCTGTCGACGCCTTGAGATCGTCGACCGGCGCTACGCCAGCGCGTGCTTGGGTAGCTAGGCGTGCTAGGAACCCTGCGCCGAGGAAGTCGAACCGAACCCGACCATAAGGGTTCGCGTGAGAGTCCTAGGGCTGTAGGTACGGCCGAAGGAGCTGCGGCTTCCTCTAGAGCTTGCTCTAGAACCAGTGGAGGCGCAAAGCAATGTGCAACATCGCCGCACCAGATTCCACAGGCTTCCTGCCGTAGGAAACGGCAGGAGATGGTCGGGGCGAGAGGATTCGAACCTCCGGCCTTTGCGTCCCGAACGCAACGCTCTAGCCAAGCTGAGCTACGCCCCGACGATTGGGACGGAGAAGGATAGGGGCTAGGGTCGACCTAGTCAACCGCAACCGCGATTCCACAGCCCCAAAGCGCGTCAATCCAGCGCTAGACGGCCGTGGAGCCCCCTTCGGCGGCCCAAATCTAGCGGCCCAAATCCACGAACACGCCGCCGTTGTCCTCGGCGATGCGCTTCATGAACTCCTTCTGGAACTCACCGATGGCGATGGTGTGGATGACGACCTTGCGCAGTTCGTTGGCGGCCTTGACCTCGCGCTTGATGTCTTCCGGATCGATGTAGTCCCCCACCGTCGGGCGGCCGTCCGAGAGGAAGAACATCGTGTCCACGCCGACCTTGTAGTTCTTGTCCGGAACCGCGGCACCTGTCGCGGGGCCCTTGTCCTTCTTGGCGGCGTCGATGCCCAAGCCAGCCATCAGGGCGCCGTAGGTGTTGGTCTTGCCCATCTCCATGTTGGCCGAACCGACCAGACCAGCAGAGGCGAGGTCTTCTTTGGAGTTGCCGCCAATCGCCTCCAGCCCGCGGATCCAATCCTTGGCAGCGGACTTGTTGACGATGTTGGACGGCACGAGATCCTTCTTCCACGGGTCGACCTTGGTGGCGAAGGCCAAGATGTTGAAGTTCACATTCGCATCGAGGCGATCGATGGTGCGCATCAGCTCGGTCTTGACGATGTCGATGCGTTGCATGGACGGGTACTTGCCGTCGCTGAAGCGTTCCTTCTCGATCACTTCGGCTTCCATCGAGCCCGACACATCGATGATGAAGAGGATCGAACGCGACGTGGTTTCAATGCCGTGATAGCCCGTCACTGCCGTGCGCGGGTGCGACCACTGCGGCTTCTTGTCACCGGTAGCGGCTTCGCGCCGCGTGCGGAAGTAGATGATCGCCTCTTCCGTGGGCAGCGTGTAGTTGGCCCTGTTCTGGTCCCACCACGTCTTCCACTTGAGCGGGTCGGAGCCATGCTCTTGGCCTGTCAAATTGGCTAGCGTCTCGGCTAGATCGGGTACCAAACGCCCTTCTTCTTGCTGCATGCGCAGCACCAGCGGTTCGACCGCATCTTTGTGGCGCACAGCTTTCAAGGCCGCGAAGGCCGAGGCGCGCACTTGCCACACAGCATCGTTCAGGTTGGCGATCGCCTTGGGCACGACGAGGTCGCTCTTAAAGGAAGCAAGCGTGTCGAGCGCTTGTGCGCGCACAGCAGGCTCCGTGTCCAAGCCCAGCGGCGCGACCTTCTCGGCTGAATCCGCGGCCTTGGCGTTCATCAACAACTGCAAGGCGCGACGGCGCACTTCCCAGGACTTGTCGCCCAACAACTGCACCGCGGCTGCTGCCGCTCCATCGGCCTTGGACTCCGACAAGGCGCGCAAGATGCCAACACGAATGGCCTCGGTCTTCTCCTTCTCCAAGACCGCCTTCAACGCGGCGATCTGCGCTGGGTCCTTCATCGTGGTCAGCACGCGAATCGCAGCGCGCACCACATCCGGATCGGCGTCCTTCAAGATCGGCACGACGAGGTCGACGATGGCGACCTCGGGCAGGTTCTCCAAAGCCAACACGGCTTCCACGCGCGCGGCGGGCTCCTTGTAGGTCTTGAAGTACTTCTTGAAGTTCTGAACCGTCTCTTCGTCAAACGCAAAGAGCGGCCCAGCGAGAGCGAGGAGGAGCGCACCCCAGAGGGGCAGGAGGCGGAGCTTCATGATGGTGTGCGAGGCGGCGAGCCCCGCGACCATCTTAGTCTGCCAAGCGCTTACTGTTTCTTCTGCGGGCTGATTCGGCCCCGCACTTGGGTGCCTTCGCGCGACACCGACTCGACGCGCAGCGCCTTGAGCTTGATGCGCGAGCCCTCATCGGTCATCAGCAGGACCTCGTCCCCCTGCTGCGACAGGAGCGCGCCAGTGAAGACGCCGCCTTCGCAGACGACGCGCACACGGCGCAGACCAGCGAGAGCTTGCGAACCCTTATCGCCCAGCACGGGCGCTTGGGCAGTGCTGCTCAGGGTCTCGACGCCGCGCACACCATCGGCGGGCAAGGCCATGCGCCCGAGGTCCGTGTCGAGCCACACGCTGCCTTCGCCGATCGCATACAAGCGGCCTTCAAAGACCTCGCCCGAACTGACCGTGACGCGCACACGCCCGACCTTGGGGGTCAACACGCGACGCGTTTCATGGATGCGCTCCATCGGCACCGTGGTGTCGGCATGCAAGTGCGGTT
>CAIKQM010000283.1 GCA_903829565.1 uncultured Planctomycetota bacterium | reverse complement strand
GGCTCGCGGCGCTTCCAAACCAGCGACACCAGCCGCAACAATCCGCTCTTGGCGGTGATCACCCTTGGAGAAGGGTGGCACAACAACCACCACCACTACCCCATGACGGCCCGGCAAGGGTTCTACTGGTGGGAGTATGACCTGACTTGGTATGGGTTGGTGGTCTTGTCGTGGCTCGGCATTGTGTGGGACCTGCGCCCTGTTCCGGCGCATGTGCTCCAGATGCGACGGGTGCGGCGCTGAGAGGCTTGGTGTCGCGCGTTCAGGTCGCGTACAGAGCGCATCCGAGGGTCCTTTTTGTGCGTAAAAATCAGACATGAAGGTCGCCATCGTAGGAACCGGCATCTCCGGATCGCTCGTCGCTGCGCTGCTGCACGGCGCGCACGACATCACCGTCTATGAGGCGGAGGATCGGATCGGTGGCCATACACACACGCACGATCTGCGGGACCCTAGCGGTGCCACCGTGCGCGTGGACACAGGCTTCATCGTCTACAACGATTGGACCTACCCGAACTTCATCGAGCTGCTGCAGACCTTGGGTGTGCCCACGCAAGCCAGCGACATGAGCTTCAGCGTGCGCTGCCAAGCGACAGGCTTTGAGTACAACGGGCACACGCTCAACACGCTGTTCGCGCAGCGCACCAATCTGTTGCGCCCTTCGTTCTATGGGATGGTGCGCGACATCCTGCGCTTCAATCGCGAGGCGCGGGAGCTGCTGAGCACACCAGATGATGGACTCACGGATCATGGTCCTACTCTGGGTGAGTACTTGGATCGCGGACGCTATGGCTTGGCGTTCATGGAGCGCTATGTGTTGCCGATGGCGGGCGCCATCTGGAGTGCCGATGCGCGCTCGATGCGCGAAGTGCCGGCGCGTTGGTTTGTGCGCTTCTTCGAGAACCACGGCATGTTGTCGGTGGACAAGCGGCCCACCTGGCGCGTGGTGACCGGTGGTTCGCAGCGCTATCACGAGGCGCTGCGTGCGCCGTGGGCGGACCGCATTCGCACGGCGAATCCCGTCACGAGCATTCGCCGTCACGCGGATCGCGTGGACATTGAAAGTAGCGTCGACGGCGGCCAGAGCCGGCGCACCGAGTCGTATGACCAGGTGGTGCTGGCCACGCACAGCGACCAAGCACTGGCGTTGCTGGCAGATCCGTCGAAGCACGAACGCGAGATCCTCGGTGCGATCCCGTACCAGAAGAACATCGCGGTGTTGCACACCGATGACACGATCATGCCGCGGCGCAAGTTGGCGTGGGCGGCGTGGAACTATCACCTCGGTGCGGACCGTGATGGCACCTGCGCAGTCACGTACTGGATGAACAAGTTGCAGGGCCTGAAAACGCAACAGCAGTACTTCGTGACGCTGAATGATGTCGACGGCATCGATCCTGCCAAGACGATCAAGCGCTTGGTGTACCACCATCCGGTGTACAGACCGCAAGGTGTGGCCGCACAGGCGCGTTGGAGTGAGATCAACGGCGTGCAGCGCACGTGGTACGCCGGCGCGTGGTGGGGCTTTGGCTTCCACGAAGACGGTGTGAAGAGTGCCCTCGCCGTGGCAGATCGTTTTGGACGGCGCATCGCAGACCTCAAGTCCACGCAGACCAAACCGGCCTTGGTGCATGCATGACCATGATGGCGGAAGGCTGCCTGTGGGAAGGACGCGTGCGGCATCGCCGCTACGCTCCGCGTCCGCACGCCTTTCGCTATTCCTTGTTCATGGTCGGCTTGGATGGCGACAAGCCGGATAGCTTCTTTGCCGGTCGCTGGCTGTGGTCGAGCACACGTCTGGCCTTGGCGCGCTTTCGCCGTCAAGATTATTTGACACCGCACCACGCCAGCCTGGCCGAGGCCGCCCGCGACCGTGTCGAACGTGAGCATGGAGAGCGACCGCTCGGTCCTGTGCATGTGCTGACGCATGTGCGCTACTTCGGCTATGTGTTCAATCCGGTCAGCTTCTACTTGCTGTACAACACGGCGGGCGAGCTGCGCGCGGTCGTCGCCGAGATCACGAACACACCGTGGGGCGAACGCCGCGCCTACACCTTGCATGTCAAGGATGCTGTACAGCGTGGCGTGAGCTACCGCTGGCGCTTCCGTAAAGACTTCCACGTCTCGCCCTTCCTCCCGATGGACATGGACTACGACTGGCTGGTGGCGACACCCCCGGGACGGGTCGTGATCCACATGGAGAACCGTCAGGCGGGGGCATTGGTCTTTGATGCGACCCTGTGCCTGCGGGCCCAGCCCGCAACTGGTCGCAGTTTGGCCAAAGCACTCGTGCGTCACCCCTTCTTGACAGGCACAATCATTGCGGCCATTCACTGGCAGGCGTTACGACTGTGGATCAAGCGAGTCCCCTTCTTCGAGCACCCCAAATGGCACACACAGCCGTCCGCAACACGCTGATCGAAGCCACACGCTTCCCTGTCTCCTCACGGGCTCTGGTCTCACGACGCGGACCGCTGCAATCGTTGGCGCGCACGGGCGTGCTCAAGAAGCTCGCGCTGCTTGAGGAAGGCGAGATTCGCTTCGTCGATGGCCGCGAGACGCGCGTCGTCGGTCGACGCACGGCCGACTATGACCACGCCGCAACGGTCAGCGTGCGGGACCCTGCGATGTGGCCGATGGTCGCCTTTGGTGGGACAGTCGGTGCCGCGGAGGCGTACATCGAAGGCATGTGGGACTCCGACGATCTCACGACGCTGGTGCGCATCTTCACGCGCAACCGCGAGTTGCTCGATGGCATGGAGACGGGCTTTGCGCGTCTGGCGACACCGTTGCACAAGGCCTATCACCTGCTGCGGGACAACACCAAGACGGGCGCCAAGAAGAACATCGTTGCTCACTATGACTTGGGCAATGACTTCTACCAGTTGTTCCTCGACCCCACCTTGACTTACTCGGCGGGTGTGTTCGAGCACGACGAGGCGACCATGGAAGAGGCCTCGCTGGCGAAGATTGATCGCCTCTGCGAGAAACTCGATCTGCGGCCGGAGCACCACCTGTTGGAAGTAGGCACCGGCTGGGGTGCCTTTGCCATTCGCGCGGCGCAGACGCGCGGATGCCGCGTCACCACCACCACCATCTCCAAGGAACAGCATCGCCTGGCCTTGCAGCGTGTCAAGGCGGCTGGACTTGAGGGCCGCGTGACCGTGCTGGAGCAGGACTATCGCGACTTGACCGGCAGCTATGACCGCATCGTCAGTGTCGAGATGATCGAAGCCGTCGGTCATCCGTACTACGAAGAGTACTTCAAGACTTTGGGGCGCTTGCTGCGTCCGGATGGCCTGTGCGCCATTCAGGCCATCACGATCCAAGACCAGATCTACGATCGCGCGGCCAAGAGCGTCGACTTCATCCAGCGTTATGTCTTCCCGGGTTCCACCATTCCGAGTCTGACGCGCAGTCTGGGGGCCGCGACGAAGTCCAGCGACCTCAAGCTGACGCACTTGGAAGACCTGACACCGCACTACGCCACCACGCTCAAGCTGTGGCGCGAGCGCTTCCACGAGAACATCGACGCCGTGCGCGCCTTGGGCCAGTCGGAAGCCTTCACGCGCTTGTGGACCTACTACCTGTGCTATTGCGAAGGCGGCTTTGCCGAGCGTGCCATCGGCAGCGTGCAACTGCTGTTCGCCAAGCCGAAGAACCGTCGTGATCCGATTCTGCCGCGTCTGAGCTGAATCGCACGTCATGAACATACTGTGTGCTTGGTTGTTGGCTCTGCCCAACAGTCCCGAGGTCATCACCCTGCAACCTTCGGCGGGGATCGACGAAACGCGCTATCCGCTGGCCTGTAAACTACGCTTGACAGGCACACCGCCTGCACGGCCTGCCAATGCCATCCAAGAGCGCTTGCAGGCCCTTTGCCTGAACCGCGTTCGCCTTGCCCAAGACGGTACGCAGCTCGAAATCGACCGGAGTGGTACCGGTCAGGATTGGTTGCCTGTGACTGGTGCAACGCCGCAGCAAGTCTGGTTGAGCGAAGGCGCCAACCGGAAGTCCGTTTTGGTCTGGCGTGAGAGTGAGGCTTGGCATGTAGCTTCCGCCGCTGTGACAGAGACTGCATTGCACGGGCGGATGTTGCAGTCGCTGGATGCGGACCTGGACGGCGCGCACTTGGGCGAGTTGGATTGGCTGCGCTACAACAACAGCGCATGGTACCTGTGTGGCAAAGATCCGCTTGTGCAGACACGAGCAGGCTTGACGCAATTGCAGCCCAATGGCCTCGACGTGTCACACACACTTGTCACCTGGCCCGCGAGCGTGCAGCTGCCGGCCATTCAAGGCCTGGATGAGTACAACTTACTGCGCATGCGGGTAGGCCATGCACCCGCACGCCTTGATGTGATGCGCACGCTGGCCCTCCAGCAGCACGCGCACTATGTATCCCTCGAGGAGAATGGCACGGATCTGCTGGAGGAAAGACCCACTCGCTACGGATACACAGCGGAAGGTGCTGCGGTCCTGAAACATGTCTCGATCATTGCGCCGCTCCTGAG
>CAIKQM010000282.1 GCA_903829565.1 uncultured Planctomycetota bacterium | reverse complement strand
GCCTGCTCGCACAGACCTACGATGCCCTTGCGCGTGAAGCCCTCGTCGCCCTCATCAAAGTGCGGGCTCTTCTTGTAGAGCACCGCGCGCGCAAAGCGGATCAGCGGGTTGTCGTTGCAAGGCTCGCTCATGATCAGCGCGCCGTCGGGCTTCAGCACGCGGCGGCAATTGGCGAGGAAGTCGACGTGCTTGCGCGTGTGGTGCAGGCTGCCCTTGCAGAACACCGCATCGAAGCTGCCGTCGCCGAACGGCAGGCGCTCGGCATCGCCGACCACGAGGCGCGCATCCGGCACATACTGGCGCGAAACGAGCAGCATGTCCTCCGAGATGTCGAGCCCGACGGCGCGCGGGTAGCTCTGGTTCAGCTCGGCCAGAAAGAAGCCCGTGCCGCAGCCGAGATCGAGCACCTGCGTCGCGCCCTTGGGCACCAAGGCGATCATGCGCGCGTGCCAGTCCTGCTGGAACAAGCGCGAGAACGGCAGCGAGTAGCGATAGGCATAGCGCGGGGCGAGATCCTTGTGCAGATCAATCTGCGCTTGCGCGTTGCTGGAGCCGGTCGCCATGGAATGCCTAGGGAGAAGTCTACTATCGGCTACCATGCGGGGGATGGCTGGAGCCTCGCTCCTGATGCAGATCGTGTCCTTTGTGCCGCTGGCGCTGGCGCTGTGCCTGTGCCTTATGCGGGCCGATGTGCTGCCGGGCGGCTGGCGCTTGGCGCACGCCATCGAGAATCGCTATGTCGCCAAGGCCCGCGAGCGCGCCTGGCATGGGCTCGATCGGTTGGAGCAGATCCGCGCGGCGCAGCGCTCGACTCCGGAAGGTGCAGTGCTGTGGATCGGGTCCTCGACCGTCGAGATGTTCCCCGTGCGCCAGCATTGGCCGCGCACGCCTCATCTGAACGCCGGCATCGCCGCCACGCGGGCGGACCATCTGGCGCGCCTGTTGCCGCAGTTGCTGCCGCCGTTGCCGTTGGGCGGTGTGGTGGTCATCGCGGGCACGGCCGATAGGCTCGCGCTGCCACGCGCACCTGAACAAGCCGCAGCTGCAGCCGAGCGGCTCTTGGATGCGTTGCGCAGAGCGCTGCCGACGACGCCGATTGTCGTCGTGGGTCCGCTGCCCGAACGCGAACCGGCCGAAGGCGCAGCCGACACGCGCGCCGAGGTCCAGACCTTGCGCGCCCAGCTGCGCGCCGCGGCAGCCGAACGCGGTCTGGCCTTCGTCGACCCGGCGCAAGATCCGCTGGTAGACGAGCAATTCCGATTGCGCCGCGAATGCTCGGTGGATGAAGTGCATCTCTCCCCCATGGGCTACGCACACCTCGCTCGCATGATCACAGCCGTCGAAGGGCCTGTAGGAGCGTTGCTCAGGCCGTGACGAACCTTGCCCGCAGCATTGGTGGCAACTGGCTTTTGAACCTGCTGCAACTCGCGGCGGTGTTGGTGCTGTCGCCGTATGTGCTGGACCAACTCGGCGCGGACTTGAACGGCGCGTGGGTGGCGATCGTGTCGTGGACAGGCATCTTGTCGCTGCTGGTGTTGGGCGTGCCGATGACGGCGGTGCGTTTCGCTGGCGCCGAAGCAGCGCGCGGCGATGAGGCCGCCTTCCAGCGCGTCATCAGCACGGTCCAACAAGTGCTGATGGGCCTGGCCTGCGCAGCACTGGTCACAGGTACAGGACTGTGGTTGTGGTTCGGCGAGCGCTGGCTGACCAGCCCCGAGGCACAGGTATTGAGCGAGGTACAGCGCAGCGATGCGCGTCTCGCCTTTGCGCTGATCGTGGTGCAAGTGTCCTTCGCGTTCGTGCTGCGCTTGCCGTACGGCATCTTGGAGGCGCGGCGCGACTTCCTTGCCCGCAATGCGCTCATGGCGGGCGAAGTGCTGTTGCGCACGGGCTTGACCTTGGCCTGCTTGGCTTGGCGGCCTGAACTGTCGACCTTGGCAGGCGTGCTTGTGGTCACGCTGGCCTGTGAAGCGCTTGTGACACGCGCCGTGCTGCGCAAACGCCACCCGCAGGTGCGCTTGGGCTTCAGCGGCGCAGACCGCAGCTTGTGGCGCCCGCTGTTGAACTACAGCGTGTTTGTGCTGCTGCTCAATGTAGGCGCACTGCTCGCCTTCCGCGTCGATGCCATTGTCATCTCGACGCACCTGCCGCCCAGCGAAGCCACATGGTTTGACTTCGGCAACAAGTTCTTCGATCCGCTGGCCGGGCTGCTGATCGCGGTCGGCGCCGTGGTCATGCCCTATGCGGCGCACTTGGCCACCCAGAGCAGCTCCACCGAGCTACAAGCAGTGTTCTTGCGCTGGTCGAAGGTCTGCACGCTGGTGTCGTTGGTAGTGCTGGTGTACCAGATCACCGTTGGTCAAGCATTCTTGACAGTGTGGGCCGGACCCGAGGTCGGCCAGCGCTCAAGCGAGGTGCTGCAAGTGCTGTGCTTCGGCTTCCTGCTGTACCTGCCGGTGCGCGGCGTGGCCGTGCCCGTGCTCATGGG
>CAIKQM010000281.1 GCA_903829565.1 uncultured Planctomycetota bacterium | reverse complement strand
TCGGAGTGCCCCACCCCCGAGGAGTTGTACGAGTTCGGCGGCGGGCCCGGAGCGGGGCAATTCGACCCCGCGTTGACCTCAGCGCGCCGCGCGGAGATTGACCGCCATTTGGCGGCCTGTGCCGAGTGCGACTCGTTCGTCGATACGTTGAGCAGCGTGCCGCCTTCGCCGGTGGTGCAGCTGCCGCCCCCGCGGCGCACGCCGTTGTGGTTGTTGACGGCCATGGCAGCGGGCTTGGTGTTCGTAGTCGGCATGGTGGCGACCAACACGGATCGCATGGCGAGCAGCGGCGCCTTCCCTGTGGTGGGGCAACTGCGCGGAGAAGCAAGCACTGCGCTGGCGGCGCCGACGACCAAGGTGCTCGTCATTGACGCAGCGTTGGCCGAACGGTTCCCGGCTTTGGCGCAAGGCGTGCACCTGGAGTTGCGCAGCGCCGAGACCGCGACATCGTGGCGCTTCGATGTCTTCGAACTCCGCGCCGCAGGCGCGAGCAATGGCGAACGCCCGCTGTTCCAACAAGGTGGCGCAGAGACGACGTGCCGCTTCCGCTTGCACGAGCACGGACTGCACGCCGGATCGATCTTTGCGTGGGAAGCACGCGCTACGGAAGCCGGCCTAACCAAGTACTTGGGCCGGGCGACCGTCGATGTGGTGCGCGATGACGCGCTGACACAGCAGTTGGTGGCTGCGTCCAGTGAACTTGACGCGCTCCATCTTCTGCATGCGGGCGGCTGGCGCATGGAAGCGCTGGCTTTGGCGCGCGCCTTGCCCCCTTCAGGGCCGCGCGATCGGTACCTAGAGGCGCTGTTGGCGCGCTGACATGCGACCCGCCTCGGCGTGTGTCGCGTGGTTGTGCTTAGGGGCGCCCGCGTGGGCGCTCAGCAACGACTGCACGCAGACACTGCTCGATTTCCGCGCACTGCAGCAGCAACTCCGTCAAGCCGATTTGACGGAGCCGGAATGGAGCCGCCTGCAAGCGCAAGCCGAGTCTCTGGCTGCTTGCGGGCGTCTGGAGGCCCGCGCTCTGGTGGCCGCTTGGGCTGCCTTGGACACCGAAGGGCGCGCCACACACCGGCGCGTACTCGCCGAGCTGTGGGCGCGCGGGGAACAGCTCCAGACCGGCGCCAGCACACCCGATGCGTACAGCCGTCTGCTGGCTGATGTGGCTCTGGCGCTGGATGCCGCACGCGCCAGCCTCGACTCTTGGTTGCAAGCCGAACTGCTGCACCTGCGGTGTGCGCTGCACCTTGCAAACGGTGATCCGGCACGCGCCAGCGCGGATGCCGAGACCGCAAGCTCGCTGTACGCCCGGCTGGGGTTGAGCACACAACGTCGGCAATTGCTGCCGCTGTATGCAGAGGCTCAACAGTCCTTGGGCGCGGATGAGCGCGCTGCGGCGCTGTGGCGCGAACTGACGCCCCAAGCACCGCAGGAGTTAGATACCGAGCCCGACCCCAGCCGACGCGCTGAGTTCGCCGAGCAAACTGCGCGCGCCCTGTCGGCCTTGGTCGAGCTGGAGCTGCAACACGGTCGGCTGTTAGACGCGCAGGATGTGTTGTGGGAAGGCCGCTCATGGCTGGCAGCCTTGATGCGGCACGAGCACGAACAACGCAACGCGCAGACACCGTGGTGGTGGTTGCTGACTGACAGCGTATGGCGTTTGCGCGCGGCTCAAGTGTGGATCGAACTGGCTCACGATCGACCTGCTGATGCCCTCGCGAGCCTAAACAGCGTCGAGGCGTGGTGTGCTGAACTTGCGCTTGCTGCAAGTTCTGACG
>CAIKQM010000280.1 GCA_903829565.1 uncultured Planctomycetota bacterium | reverse complement strand
TGGGCCCTGAACCAGCGCGGCCTCGACAACATCTTGGTCGTCGATCGCTTGGGTAGTGATGAGAAGTGGCGCAACTTGGTGCCGCTGCGCTACGCCGATTACATGGATGCCGACGAGTTGCAGCAGCGCATGCAACGCCGTGATGCCAGCCTGCAGGGCATCACCAGCGTGCTGCATCTGGGTGCGTGCAGCGCGACGACCGAGCGTGACGCTGCGTACTTGATGCGCAACAACTACGAGTACACCAAGGATGTGTGTCTTTGGGCCTTGGCGGGAGGAGTGCGTTGTGTGTACGCATCCTCAGCAGCGACGTATGGCGATGGTGAGCGCGGCATGTCGGATGGTGCCGATCTCGCCACCTTGCGGCCCTTGAACATGTACGGCTACTCCAAGCACCTCTTGGATCTCTGGGCTGCGCGTCAAGGCTGCTTGTCGCGCCTCGTGGGTGTGAAGTACTTCAACATCTACGGACCCAACGAAGATCACAAGGGCGAGATGCGCAGCTTGGTGCACAAGGCCTACAGCCAGATCCAAGCGACGGGTCGCATGCAGTTGTTCGAGAGCCATCGCAGCGACTACGCGCATGGCGAGCAAGTGCGCGACTTCCTGTATGTGAAGGATGCCGTGGCCATGACGCTGCACCTTTTGGAAACGCCGCAGGCGAGCGGCCTGTACAACGTGGGCTCGGGTGGAGCGACGAGTTGGAACCGCCTCGCCAAGGCCTTGTTCCAGGCCATGGGGCGCCCGGTTCAGATCGATTACATCCCCATGCCCGAGGCTTTGCGGGGCAAGTACCAGTACCGCACCCAAGCCGACACCGGCAAGTTGCGGGCTGCGGGCTGGAGTGCGACCCCGCTCGCGGTCGAAGAAGCCGTGCGCGACTATGTCGTGCAGTACCTGGCGCACGACCGTCGCCTAGGTGACGAGGTTCTAGCGTGAACAAGCAACTGGTACAGGCACTGCAAGCCGCCCCGCGCCCCGGGGTATTGATCATTGGTGACTTGATTCTCGACCGCTACGTCTCAGGTGAAGTGTCGCGCATCTCGCCGGAGGCGCCGATTCCGGTGCTGACTGCGCGGCGTAGCGAGGAGAAGGTCGGTGGCGCCGGCAACGTGGCGGTGAACCTCGTGGCCATGGGTGCTCAGGTCGAAGTGGTCGGCATCGTAGGCGATGACGGCTGGGGGCGAGCCTTGCGCGCGTTGCTGGAAGAGCAGCACATCGGTGTGAGCGGCTTGGTGCTGGACGCCACGCGTCCGACCACGCAGAAGACGCGCATGATGTCGGGGCCCCAGCAGATGTTGCGCGTGGACTGGGAAGATGCACAAGCTGTCTCCGGCCAAGCGTTGCAGGCTCTGTTGGCAGTGCTGCCCCAGCAGGTGCGGGCTGCGCAGGCTGTGGTGCTGTCGGACTATGGTAAAGGCGTTTTGACGCAGGCCGTGATCGCCTGCGCGATCCGCGAAGCGCGCGCCGCAGGAGTCCCTGTGCTCGTCGATCCCAAGGGCGACGATTACGCGCGCTACCAAGGTGCCACGCTCGTCACGCCTAACAAGAAAGAGGCCGAGCAAGCGCTCGGTCGCAAGCTCGGCAAGCATGCTGATTTGCCGCAAGCCGCCGAGGAGCTGATGCGCATCGCCCAGTTGGATGCCGCGGTCATCACGCTGGGCGCCGATGGCATCTACTATCAAGATCAGCGGGGTGTGCGCGGGCATGTGCCGGCGCAGGCGCGCGCTGTGTACGACGTGACAGGTGCAGGTGACACGGTGGTGGCGCAGTTGGCCTTCCACTTGGCGGCACGCTTGGACCTGGCCACGGCGGTGGAGTTCGCCAACGAGGCGGCGGCGATTGTAGTGGGCCGGCTTGGCACGCACGCTGTCACGCGCGAAGAGTTGCTCGCCCACCTTTCGAGCGAAGGCCACGACGCGGGCAAGGTGCTCGATACCACTTCGTTGGATGGGCGCGTGGCCCAGTGGCGCAAGCAGGGCAAGCGCATCGTCTTCACCAACGGGTGCTTTGATGTGCTGCACCTAGGGCACGTGACCTACCTCAAGTGGGCGCGTTCGAAGGGCGATGTGTTGCTCGTGGCGGTCAATGATGACGCCTCGGTGGCGCGCGCCAAAGGCCCGTCGCGACCTGTGAATCCGCTAGAGGACCGCATGGGTGTGCTCGCTGCGCTGGAGTGCGTCGACGGAGTCGTGGCTTTTGGTGCGGATACACCGCTGGAGTTGATTCAGCGCGTCACTCCGCATGTGTTGGTCAAGGGCGCGGATTGGGCCGACAAGGGAGTTGTCGGGCGCGAGTGGGTCGAGTCCCACGGCGGTGTGGTGCACCTCGCGCCTTTGGTGCCGGGGCGCTCAACGACCGCGATTCTCGAGCGCGGTTCCCGCCAGTAAGTGCCGCTGCACGAGGTCGAGTTGCAGCTTCTGCCAGTGGACGGATAGTGCCGGTTCCGTGACGCCGTGGCGTTGGCGCGGGTAGAGCATCAGCTCAAAGAGCTTGCCTGCGCGCTGTAGCGCATGCACAAGCTTCATCGTGTTGGCCGGGTGCACATTGTCGTCGATCGCACCGTGGACCAGGACAAGTTGTCCTGACAAGGCCGGCGCAGCTTTGACCACACTGGTGGAGGCGTAGCCGGCAGGATTGTTGCTCGGCAGGCGCATGTAGCGTTCGGTGTAGATGGAATCGTAGTCATGCCAGTCAGTCACAGAACCACCGGCGATGCCCAGAGCAAAGCTCTGCGAGTGCGTTAGCGCATAGGAAGCCATGAAGCCTCCAAAGCTCCAGCCGCTGATGCCTACGTGCTCGGCATCGACGCCGCCTTGGGTCTTCAACCACGCCAGTGCATCCTCGAAGTCCTCGAGCTCATGCTTGCCGAACGACTGGTAGCAGACCTTTGTGGCCACATAGCCCTTGCCCGATGCGCTGCGATTGTCGACGGCGAAAACCACCACGCCCCGCTGAGCCAGCAGCTGTTGGAACATCAATCGCGTGCCGCCCCAAGCATTCTTGACGGTAGGTGCATGCGGCCCGCCGTAGACCAGCATCAACACGGGGTACTTGCGTGTCGGATCGAAGTCAGGCGGGCGCACGAGGCTCGCCTCCATCAGGAAGCCCGAGCGCGTGGGGACCTGCACAAGCTGAGGCGGGGTCCAACGCCATTCCTCCAAGGCGGGTACCGGATTCTCATCCAGCATGCGCACCAGTGCACCCGTGCGGTTGCGTAGCGCCACCTTCGTGGGCGTGTTGCTGGTGCTGTAGGCATCGACATACAGCGACCAGTCCTTGGAGACATTGACCGAGTGCGTAGCTGTGCCGCTGGTCAGGAGGCGCGGTTCGCCACCTTGCAGGGAGACGACCACCAAGTCCGATCCGATGTGGCTCTTGTAGGTGCCGGATGTCCAGATTTCTTGACGGCCTTCATCGATGCCGTGTACGGTGCGGACTTCCCATTCTCCACGGGTAAGTTGGCGCAGCAGCGTTGCACCCCGATAGTGGTACAGGTGGCGCCAGCCATCGCGCTCGCTGGACCACACAAAGCTGCCGTCGCTCAACCAACGCAGCGCATCGTCCACTCGCTCGACCCAGGCCTCGCCTTCTTCGCGCAGCAGGCGCAGCGCATTGCGGCCGTCCTTGTCCGCCAGCCACAACTCCAGCCAGCGTTGCTCGCGATCTTGCACTTGGTATGCCAGACGATTGTCCGGTGACCACGACACATCGACCACCAGCGGTTCGTCCTTGGTCCACGCGCTCAAGTCGACGATGCCCACGGCCTCAGGCTGGTCGAGCCTGTGGGTGCGCAGACTGACGACTGGATTCGGCTCGCCTGCCCGCGGATAGGGGTTGGTCTCGACGATGTGCGGTTCGGCCGCATCATCAACGAGCGTCCAGCGCGGAACTTTGGTTTGGTCCAGCCGCAGGTAGGCGATCGCTCGCGAATCCGGCGACCACCACCAACCACGGAAGTTGCCGCGGCCATACAGCTCTTCTTGGTAGATCCAATCGAGGATCCCGTTGAGCACATTCTCACTGCCATCGCTGGTGATGCGTTGCGCACCGCCCTCCGTGGCATGACCCACCCACAAGTCGTTGGCCGCAACGTACGCCAGGTGCGCGCCGTTGGGGGCGAAGTCCACCTCCACCTCGCTGACTTGCGGCGTGTCGCTGATGCGCACCGCCGGTGTGCCATCGAGGCGCGCGACCCACAGGTCGTTGGCATGTTGGAACCACTGCGCCGTGCGCTGGGCATTCATGCGCTCGGGGGCCACGCGCGTCAGGCTCGTGCGTTGTGCATCGGTCAGCCCAGGCACAGCACGCAAGGACTCAGCCAGCTTGGCATCGGTCCACAACTCACTGCGTGCGCCGCTCTCGGCGGCCACGCGCCACCACTTGCCATCCTGCTGCACGAGGAAGTTCGCACCATCCAGCCAGCGCTGGTCCGTTTGCGGCCGTCCAGAGAAGTTGACACGCTCGGGGCCGTAGAGGGCCTCGAAGGTCAGCGGCTTGCGTGTGTCCGCAGGCGTCGGCTCCACGCTGGGTTGAGGGGTGTGGCAAGCCGCCGTCAGGGCAGCGAGGATGACCAAGCTCGCGAGAGTGCGCATCCCGCCAGCCTAACCGCGTGCAGGCCAAAATCGGCCTTGGCGACCCCGCCAGAGGGCCTCACGCGGGGTGTACTTGCCGCGAGGGGGGGGTGGTTCGCATTCTCTTTGGCCCCAATCTTGGGGAACACAACCACCATGATCGAATCCATGCTCACTCCCGCCCTCGCCCTCACCGTCCAAGAAGCCGCTGCCGCCACTGGTGGCGATTCGCTGGGCGGCGCCTTTGTTGGCCTCGTGCTCGGCCTGCTGCAGCTGGTCGTCTCGTTGGCGATCTTCACCTTCTCGATCAACCAAGGTCTGTCGGTCGTCTCGAAGATGATCGACGGCATCGACATTTGGGGCGAGATCAAGCGCAAGAACATGGCCGTGGCCTTGCTCGCCGCTGGCGCCGTGGTTGCCTACACGAACGTCGTCGCCGGCGGCGTGGACAGCATGACGGCCGGCTTGACCACCTTGGTCAAGGGTGACCTCTCGAGCGGCATCGGCGCGCTCATCGGCGGTATCGCCAACCTCGTGGTGGCCATCGCGGTCGCCGGTCTGGCCATCTCGTGGACCTTCAAGGCGATGGACAAGTTCACCAAGGACATCGACGAGAAGCAGGAGTTCCGTGGCGGCAACGTGGCCATCGGCATCGTCTACGCCGGCATCTTGGTTGGCGCATCGGAACTGATCGCGTCGGGTGTGTCGGGCGTCAGCTCGGGCATCACCGCGCTGATCAACGCGCTGATCTGAGACGCATCACGCTAGTCTGTGCAGGGCGGAGTCGCTGAAGCGGCTTCGCCCTGTGCTTTGGCAGTTGTCTAGTTCTCATGACACACCCGTCGGCCCTGACTCCGTTGCGCTGCACCGTGCGTGGTTGCGGTCGTCCGCTGTGTGCGGATGGCGCGCGGCTGGTGTGCGCTGCCCAGCATTCCTTCGATCGCGCCCGCGGCGGTTGGTACCACTTGGCCCAGCCGCAAGATGCGCGCTCGCGCACGCCGGGGGATGCTGAGGAGTCGATTGCGGCTCGCGAAGAGTTGCTGCAACGCGGGCTTGGAACAGCGGTGTTGGAAGCGGTCGCGCGTCATGCCGTTGCGGGGCGCGTGGTGGATGTGGGCTGTGGCGGCGGTGCCCTTTTGGCGCGCTTGGCTCAGAGCCCGTTGGCTCATGAGCTGTATGGCGTGGATCTCTCGGCCGCAGCGGTGCAACGCGCCGCCCGCCGGCGCTGCGCCACGATCGTGGTGGCGAACGCCGACCGCGGCTTGCCCTTCCAAGACCAGAGCATGGATCTGGTGGCGAGTATCGATGCGCGCCGGCCCGTGGCCGAGATGGCGCGCATTGTCAAACCGACTGGACGTGTGATCGTGGTGGTGCCCGCCGCGGATGACATGGCGGAGCTGCGCGCTCTGGTCTTGGGCCGCGCCGAGGACCTGCCCGGGGGAGCGGGTCTGGAAGTCGAGTTCGCGCCGGCCTTTGCATGCTGTGCGCGCGAGCGCGTGGAAGAGCGGGTCAGCCTAGACCGTGAGGGCTTAAGGGCTTTAGCCGCCGCGACCTACCGCTTGGCACGCCGCAAAGAGCGTGACCTGTTGGATGCGCTGGCTACGCAAGAGGTCGTAGCGCGCCACGACGTGCGGGTGTTTGAGCTGCGTAGCTAGCGAGACCTGCGGCCTGCTGTCGCGTAGACTAGACAGCATGAACCTCAAGCAACTCCTGCGCACGGCCTTGGTCGTGATGCTTCTCGCTGCGGCCACGGTCGCACAGAAGGGTGTGGGAGCGCCGCTGCCTGCTTCG
This sequence comes from uncultured Planctomycetota bacterium, assembly GCA_903829565.1. GTDB lineage: Bacteria > Planctomycetota > UBA1135 > UBA1135 > SXXH01. The sequence continues at coordinate 209 of CAIKQM010000280.1, read as the reverse complement.
CAACTCGAGGGCTTCTCGCAAACCAAAGCGAAGAGCCTCGATGACTATGCTGGTCGTGCGCTCCTCATCGAAATTTTCGCCTATTGGTGAGGCCCTTGCGGAAGCCAGGTCCCGCATCTCAACGAGCTACAAGAGCGTTGGGGTGACAAGGGCCTGACTGTCCTCGGCGTGACCGGGGAAGGTGTCAAGGATACGGAACAGTGGATCGC
>CAIKQM010000279.1 GCA_903829565.1 uncultured Planctomycetota bacterium | reverse complement strand
CCAGCGGCTCTTGCCGGTCCATGCGGCGATCACCAGATGCACCTCCGTGCCTGCTGGCAGTTCGATAGTGCCGCGCTCGGTGGCGCAGCCGCAATCAAAGCTGGCGATGAAGTCCTGTAGCGCCGGATCGTAGAGGTGCAGATCCAAATCCACCGGACCGTAGCCCGTGTCCAACGGCACCAGCTCCCAGCGGATGCGCAGGTCATTCTCGGCTCGGAGTGCGAAGCCATCGTACGGATCCCAGCCGTCGTCGCTGATGCTGCCGCGCAGCTCCAGCTGCTGTCCTGGTTTGAGCCAGCCGAGATCATTGGCTTCCCACGCCTCATCATTGCGCTCGACCTCGTACACGACCTGCAGCACAGGTTGCGTGCTGCCTTCGAATGTGCCCTCAACCGTGCAGCCCACGCACAGCACTGGCGTGCCGGCGAGCAACGTAAGGGTCCGAAAGGGGGGCTGCAGCAGCGTGGGGAGGTGGCGCATGGCCATGTCTAGGCAAGGCGTGTGCCAAGGCGGCGCAGGCGGCCTAGCCCTCGTTCTGTGCGTGGTTTGTCCTCCGAACGTCCTCTGCCGAGGACATCTGGCTAGACTAGTCGCCCTCTCAGGCCATGAGCACCATCCGCACCGAGTCCAAGCAAGCCGTCAGCGAACCCACGCCGGGTACCGGCCGCGTGCATGTCGTCACCTTCGGGTGCCAGATGAACAAGTACGACTCGCAGCTGGTCGAGGGGCGCTTCCGGCGCAAAGGCTGGTCGACCACCGACAGCCTCGAAGAGGCCGATGTCGTGTTGTTCAACACCTGCTCGGTGCGCGATCACGCGGAAGAGCGCACGATGAGCTGGGTCGGCGAGCTCAAGCGCCTCAAGAAGGAGCGTCCCGAACTGGTCGTCGGTGTCATGGGGTGCATGGCACAGCGCATGGGCGAAGAGATCTTTCAGCGTGCGGGGCATGTGGATCTGGTCGCGGGCACGCGCCAGTTCGCCCAGCTGCCTAACTTGGTCGATGAGGTGCGTCGCCGTCGGGCCGGTGGCGAGCGTCAAGTACGCTTGACGGCCTTGTCGATGGACGATCGCTTGCTGTTGGATCGCGACGACGAGCCGTACGACGGTGGGGTACATGCGTACTTGACTGTCATGCGCGGCTGCGACCTCAACTGCACCTATTGCATCGTGCCTACCGTGCGTGGCCGTGTGTTGTCCTATCCGATTGACACGGTGGTCAAGGAAGCGCGGCACTATGTGGCACAAGGAGCCAAGGTGCTGACGCTCTTGGGCCAGACGGTCAACAGCTGGGGCGAGGACCTGCCTGCGCCTGCCGCGGGCGAGAAGCAGTGGAGTGGTCGTCAGGGTCGCCCGGGTTTGGGTGATCTGTTGCGTGAGTTGCAGTTGATCGAAGGCCTCGAGCGCATTCGCTTGATCACGCTGCACCCGAGCTACATCACCGAGAACTTTGCGCGCGCCATCGCGGAGTGCGACAAGGTCGAGCGCTTCTTGCCGTTGCCGGCGCAGTCCGGTTCCGACGAGATTTTGCGCGCCATGAAGCGTGGCTACACCACGGACCTGTATCGCAAGCGGGTCGAGATCCTGCGTACGCATGTACCGGACATCGAGCTTGGCAGCGACTGGATCGTGGGCTTCCCCGGTGAGTCCGACACCGATCACGAGAAGAGCGAGGCCTTCCTGCGTGAGATGGGGTTCCT
>CAIKQM010000278.1 GCA_903829565.1 uncultured Planctomycetota bacterium | reverse complement strand
GCGTGTCGGGTTCCGTGTCGGGAAGGCGCTGAAGGACGAGTTCTAAGGGCTCGACCAGCCGGCGCTCGGCTCTGATCCCACAGGTCCTGTAGGTACTAGAACACCTCGAGCATCAGCGCGAGGTGTTCTTCTTTGCGGCGAACAGTGCAGCTTTAGCCGCCATTTTGCGCCACTTGAGCTTGCAACACTTCATTACCTGGATGACGGGCAAGCCCTTGGCGCCAGATCGCCAAGGCCTCATCCTTGCGTCCGGTTTGCAGGTACATATTGCCAAGGAAATAGTAGGTCTGGGCGTGATGCGCCTCCGGCGCTCCGGCCTCTTGCTGTGCAATCAGAGTCTGAAACTGCTGAATGGCAGCGCCCTGCTTGCCAAGGAAGGCCGGCCAGTTCGAGAGACTGATGGCCTTGGTGAATCGTGCTTCCCAGTTGCGCTCATCCAGAGCCAAGGCCGCATCGAAGGCCCGATCGGCCTTCGTACCCCAGATGCCGGCTTCGGGGCCGGTCAGCTTGCCGTGCGTGATGCGCTCTAGGCAGGCCAAGCCCAAGCGCGTTTGCAGCTGCGGATCGTTGGGATTGTCCCGCGCGGCTTGAGCGAACAGCTCGTAGAGAGCTTCCAGTTGACCGGCCTCGGCTGCTTGGGCCCACAGACTCGAGCGGCCTTGCCAATCCAAGGTTGGGTCGAGCAGTTGCGCGTACAAGGTAGAAAGCTCCGGCTTTGCGGGCGCGGCCGCTGGCTGTGCAGGCACATCAAGGCCGTGTGCGCGACGGAACTCTTCCAGCGCCGTCGCGATGCGTGCGTCCCAATCGGTGGCAGCCTCGCGCAGCTCGCCTGCAACCGTCGGGCTGGCCAGGCGCTCTTGTACTGTTTGCTTGACAGTTTGTTCCAAGGTCGTCAAGCGCTCTTCGATCGCGGCCAGCCGCGCAGACTCTGCTTGCGCAGAGTCTTGGTGGTTCTGTCGTGTTTGCTGGACATTGTTCCAAAGCGTCCAGGCACACACCGGCACCAGCAGCACTCCGACCATAGCCAGTCCTAACAAGTAGCGTCGTTGCATAGCGGGCAAGTCTACGCATCACCAACCCGCGGCTTCGCGAGGGTGGCGAGTTGGTCGTGCTTGCAGGTCAAGTTTGGGAACGAGCGTTGAGCGCGGCAACTTCTGCCGCGATGGTGGCATCTTCGATCTTGGGGAAGAGGCCCGTAGGGGTGCCGAGCTTGGCACCTGCGCGCAACGAGCGCCATTGACCGCGTTGTGGCAGTGCTTGAGGCATGACCGCATCCGCGCGGCCCTCGAGGCCCAACTGCTCCCACAGTGCTTGCGCCTTGAGCGGCATGAAGGGGGCCATCCAGCGCGCCATCCAGACCAACCACTCGCACGCGGTGGCGAGCACCGCTCCGCACCGCACAGGGTCCGTCTTCTTCAACGACCAAGGTGCCAGTCGATCGATGTAGACGTTCGCCACACGACCGTTCTGGACAAACACCTCAGCCGCACGACGGAAACGTGTCTGCGCAATCTCGTCGAGCGGATCGCCGATCGCGCCGCACTCTTCGAGGATCGCACAATCGAGCTCGTCAACTAGCTCTGCGGGCACCTCGGGTACGCGACCTTCAAAGTTCTTCTCCAGGAAGCGCAACACGCGCTGGGCCAAGTTGCCGACCACGTCCGCCAGCAACGAGTTGTTGGTCGTTTGGAAGTCTTCAAAGCGCCACTCGCTGTCCGAGTTCTCAGGCATGCTCGCCACAAGGTGGAAGCGCG
>CAIKQM010000277.1 GCA_903829565.1 uncultured Planctomycetota bacterium | reverse complement strand
CGCCAAGGGTCAAGTTGACGCCAAGGTCACCAGTACCTTCCAAGGTGATCTGCGGCCTATTCAGGTCGCCTTGGAAGACACGACCAAGGTACTCGCCGCCTTGTTGGCCGATACGCGCCGCTTGATCGAGGCTAGCCGTTCGGGACAGCTGGATGTACGCGCGGATGCTACGCGCTACGAAGGGGGCTACCAGGAGCTATGCCAAGGCATCAACTCCATGTTGGCTTCGGTTGCCGGTCCGGTGGCCGAGTGCAGTGCCGCCATGCAGCGCATTGCCCACGGTGACGCCAGTGTCGATGTCCAAACGAATGGACAGGGTGAGTACTTGCGCATGCAGACCGCCTTGGCGGACACGGTGCGCGTGCTGCGCCAGTTGATGGAGGAGACGCGGACTCTCGTCGATGCCGCGGGACGTGGCGACATGTCGCGCCGTGCTGACGCCGCCCACTTTGAGGGCGGCTTCCGCGAGCTTTGCGAAGGCATCAACGGCATGTTGGAACGCACCACCAAGCCCATCGATGAGTCGCGCGCTGTGTTGGAGCGCGTGGGTCGTCGCGACCTGACGGCGCGTGTGCGCGGTGACTATCGCGGGGATCACGCCAAAGTGAAAGACTCGCTCAACCAAGCGGTCGCGGCCATGGGCGAAGCTCTGGGCTCGATCCAAGTCAACTCGCGCTCGCTGGCAGATGCTGCTGGTGGTCTTGCGCGCGTCAGTAGCGACATGGGCTCCAGCGTCGAGGAAACCTCAACACAGGCCGAAGTCGTCACGCGTACGGCGGCGGCTGTCGATGGCAACCTTCAAAGCGTGGCCGGTGCCGCCGAAGAGATGCTGGCCAGCGTCAAAGAGATTGCGAGCAATGTGACCAGCGCGACCACCGTTGCGCAGGAAGCTGTCAACAAAGCCGGCGTCGTCGGTGAGGTGATGGACAAGCTCGCTGCCAGCAGCCACGACATCGGCGAAGTAGTGAAGCTCATTCGCGAGATCGCCTCGCAGACCAACCTGTTGGCGCTGAACGCCACGATCGAAGCGGCCCGTGCCGGCGAATCGGGGCGTGGCTTCGGCGTGGTGGCCAACGAAGTGAAGATCCTCGCCGGCCAGACGAGTAAGGCGACCGAGGAGATCTCGACGCGCGTGGCGTCGATCCAGAATGACACGCAACTGGCACGTCAATCCATCGAAGAGATCCTCGCCACGATTCGACGGATCCACGAAGCGCAGCACTCGATCAGCAGCGCCATCGAAGAGCAGAGTGCCACCACACAGGAGATCACGCGCAACATTCATGAGGCTGCGCGGGGTAGCAACGAGATCGCAGGTTCGATTGCCAATGTGGCCGAGGCTGCAACGCGCGCCTCTGGCGGCGTGTCGCATGCAAGTCGCGCCTCGGAGGACTTGGCACGCATGGCCGACCAGCTGCAACAGCTTGTCGCTCAGTTCCAGCTCGATGCGAGTGGTCGCAGCTACTGAGTGCTGACGGGCTCACAGAACGACACGATGTAGTCGTGGGCGTCGGTCTTACCGCCGTCCACGCTGACACGCACGCGGTAGCTCACACCCGGTGCGACCTTCATGCGCGGCGCACGGAACACCAAGCACGGCGCGCCTCCATAGCCGCCACCCGCGACTTTGCACCAATCCAGGTCGAGTGGCTCGCCTGTGGTGAGCCAGTTCTCATCCAGCAACCAGATGCGCACCACGAGCTGATCCGTGCGTGGTTCGCCGCTCTTCCACAGGGCAATGCTGAACGCACGATCGGCCGAGTACAAATCCACGGGCACGTGGCCTTTGGGTGGATAGCACACGGTGTCCAGCGCTTTCGGCGCCGACCCGCTGCCGTCCATGGACCACATGGCTGAGAACTCGGCATCGCTGCCAAAGCCCGTCTTCTTCATCGCGGGGTTCAAGCACCAACGCCGGTGCCCGATGCGGTCGATGTTCGATGGATCGCTGTCATCCATGTAACCATCGATGCTGCGCGGCAGCGCCGATCCGCGGCTGAGGTTGCTGTTGGATGCACCCTCATAGCCGAGCTTGTAGCGCGCCTCGTCAAATCCACTTGGCTTAGGTGGCGTGTGATCAAGCTCACCATTCGCGCGACAGACTTCGGATGCCGCATCACAGCGCAGGTTCCACTCGGGCACGAGCTGCATGCCTTGCCATGGCAACCCGCACAGGCGCCGGTACAGCTGCAAGCGATGCAGCGCGCGCTGGCGTTCGACCGCTTTGGGATCCTTGGGGTCTTCGGTCGTGGGCTGCGCCAAGATCGCACGCAACTCGCTCAACAACACGTCACGGCGCACGGGGAAGGGCTGGCGCCCATCCAGGTCAACCAGCTCGCCCTCCTTCCAGCGCTGTTTGGACAGCACCCGGTCCTTGTCATAGACCTTGCGCTCGCCATGGAGGGCACCAGCCTTCCACTCGGCACTGGTGCGCCGCTGCGTGCCAGGTTCGAACTCTTCGCAACGCCCGTCTTGCAGGTCGTCGCGATAGTTGAGGAAGCGCACACGCTCTCCAGGCGCCGTCCACTCGCGCCACGCTCCGTTGCGCTTCCCGCGCGTGTACTCGGCCAAGAGCGTGCGCACACCGGTAGGTGTGTACTCCTCGCGCGTTCCATCGGTGCGTCCTTGCGCATCGACGCTCCAACGCGCCTTGAGCGTCCCATCCGGCCAGAGCTCTTGTTTGGCCGTTGCTTGAGGCGGGACAGACGTCAACAACAAGCAGAGGAGGGCGGCGAGGACAGCGTGCACGCCCTCATCTTAGCGTGCAAAGCCGCGCAGATCGGCGATCGGTCGCTTCAACCAGTTGTCGGGCGGGTAGTGCGTCCAGCCTTCGATGGCGTGCAGCGTGTAGGCATGGCGGGGTTTGTCGCTGGTGTTCGCACCCGAGCGATGCGGAAGCGCCCCGTCCAACAGCACCAAGGTGCCGCGTGCGGCTTCTAGAGGAACAAAGTCCGCTCCCTGTTCGCCGCGATGCGCTCCGGGTTGGGCCCACATGCAGCCATTCTCGATGGTCGCATCGTCTAAGGCGAACCAGAATCCAACCACACTGCGCGGCTCCGTGCGCAGATACGTGTGATCGATATGGCTCTGCACCTCGCCACCGATGTGCGCTTGCTTGAAGATGTACATCGACTGCAACAAGCGCGGATCACGCATGCCGATCTCGTCGGCGACGGCCGCGAGCTCGGGTGTGCGGCTGAAGGACTCGAACACAGGATCCAGGTCGTGCATGGCATGACCGAGCTTGTTCAAGCACAAGTGCGGCGCAGCGCGCAGAGTCCCGTCCGGCAAGAAAGCATCGCGTTCAAAGAAGCAGCGCATGCGGTCGCCGCTTTCTAGGAACCAAGCTTCAGCCGCATGCTGTGCCGTGCCACCCGCCGTGAAGATGGTCGGGGCCGGGCACTCCGCCGCCAGGCGTTCAGCCAGCACAAGAGCATGCGCGCGCAGTTCCAAGCACCTCGTCGCGCTGACAAAGTTCGGCACGACGAGGTAGCCGTTGCGACGGTACGCAGCGACCTGCTCAGTGCTGAGTACCCTCACCGCACGAATCTCAGAACCAGCCCTTCTTGCCGATCTGATAGATGCGGATGAACTCCTCATCCGACTTGGTCAAGTAGATGATGCCTTCGATGAACCCGATGATGCTGCCTACGCCGCAGGTCACCACGGAGATCACGAGGCGCAAGATGCCGCCAAGGGCATCGCCCAAGATGAAGCGGTGGATACCAAATCCACCCAGCAACAAGCCCATCACGCCGCACAGGACGCGTTGGCTGGTGACATTGGAGTGCAGCGGGGGCGGGGGCGTCGTGTCCATAGTGCTTGACACTCTAGCGTTTAGAACTCAGAAACCGAATCCAAAGAAGGCGCCGAAAAGTTGGCGCCGAATTGCCCGTAGTCCACATCACCCTCCACGCCATTGGTCTCGATGTTAGTGCCAAAGACACGGCGGTAGTCGACTCCGAAGCGCCAGATGTTGCCTGTAGACAGCGCGAGCCCGGCACTGGCATACAGTCCTGTGCTGGATTCCCCGGCCGTGCCTTGCTCGCCGGTGAAGAGGTCCGTCACGGTCAACTCTAGGTCCTGCCAGTTGACGCCGGTGGCGAAGTAGGGCTGTAGCGGACTCTCCAACTGCGGCATCCAGCGCAGCCCGCCACTCAACTCGACGAACTCTAATTCGAAGTCGTAGACACCAACACCATCGCTCAGCACCTCGCTTGCGGACGACAGACTGAGACCCAGTTCCCAGCCGAAGTCACTGGAACTGATGCGGCGAGAGATGCGCAGCCCGTACGACCACTGATCCTCCAGCGGAGCCCAGTCATCGGCGCCATAGGCGCGTGACCCGAACATGATGTCAAAAGCAGTGTCGCCAGAACTTTGCGGCATGAGTGCCGCGCACACGAGTATGGGTAGCATGCACTCAGGATATCCGTCTTCTACGCTGGCTGGGTAAGCTGAAGCGCATGCCTTCGTCTCCCAACGCGCCTGCCGGCACAGTGCCCATCGGCACGGCACGCCTTGTCCACACCAGCTTGATGACGGCTATCGCCGCTCTGGCGGGTGCCCATCTGTTTGGTGCGCTTCAACTGACGCCTGATCCCAATGCTGGGCTATTGCTGGGCTTTGCAGCGTTGGTTTTGGTGGTGGTAGGTGCCGTGGTGGCCAAGGCCATGCGGGCACGGAGTACCACTTGGGTCCAAGCACACGCTGCCGAAGTGCGCGCAGCCATCGAAGCACAGCGCCTTCCCGCGCACTACTTTGCGAGTGGCATCACCGCGGGTGCGGTCAATGAAGCGGCGGGCCTAGTCGCTCTCGTTGCCTTGCTGTTGGGCGGGCCGCAGCACCTGTGGGTGGTTGTGGGCTTTGCTTTGCTGCAGATCTGGTTGGCCACACCCTCGCTGGCCAAGTTGGAACAAGCCCTCGCTTAGACGAGCAACCTGATGAACACCCCGAAGATCGTCGTCATGTCCGGCTTTGCCTTGTGCGGGCTTGCGTTAGCTTTTCAAGCGGGCCGCGGTCCGGCCTACGAATACAAGACGGTGTGCATGGAAGCCCCGCGCAAGATGGAGCAGTTTGCCAGCACCACCGGCAGCTTGGCCTTCAAGCGTGCAACCGAGGAAGGCTGGGAGTTTGTCGAATCACAACGCATGACAGCTCCCGACGGTGAGTTCCTCGTCGTGTTCATGCGCCGGGTGAAGTAAAGTAAACTTTACGAGCGCGTTTCGTCGTCCAGGCGCACTTGGTTCAGCCTGCCCGACTCTACATCGTAGACATAGCCGAGGATCTCGTCCTTGCACAGCAGGAACGGCGACAAGTGCAAGCGCCGGATCGATTGACGCACGCTCGCGTACGGATCCCGGAAGGCTTCAAAGGTGAACTTGGGTGCCAAGCCGGTCGCTTGTTCGAGATCGTGTCGCAGCGTGTCTTCGCTGATTTTGGTCAAGCCGCAGTCCGTGTGGTGCAGCAGCACAATGCTGCGCGTGCCCATCGCGCGCTGCGACAGCACCAGTGAGCGGATCACATCGTCCGTCACCACGCCGCCTGCGTTGCGGATGATGTGGGCATCGCCGTAGTCGAGTCCGAGCAGTTGATAGACCGGCATGCGCGAGTCCATGCAAGCCACGATGGCCATGTGCCGCGCAGGGCGCAGTGGGCGCATGCCTTGGAACTGGGACTCGATCCAGCGCTCGTTGTGGCGCGCGATGTCCTCACAGGTCAACGGGACGCGATCACCAGGCGGGGGAGTATGCGGCGTCATGCGGCCGCAAAGGATAGCGACCGGGGGCTCAGGCTGCACGCGGCAAGCCCAGCTGCCGCATCACCACACCACCGCTGTCGCGCTTTTCGGCCGTGCGCAGGCTGGAAAGAGCCGAGCGCAGCAGCGTTTCAAACGGGATGTTGTACGACTCGCCGGGAGCCACATGAGCCACACCGAGGACCACATCCACCGCGCGCTCATCACTGCCATCGGCGACAAACACCTGCGCAGCCGCCTCGTGAGCGATAGCCTTGGCTTGCGTGTCGTCCAGGCCTGTGGCTGTCCAAAGAAATTGACCACCAAAGCGTCTGCAAACCAAGGTGCTCGGCCCAGCGATGTCTTGCACCGAGCGCGCGGCGCGGCGCAGCAAGTGATCGGTGCGTGACTCGCCGATCGTCTCGTTCAAGGTACGCAGCCCGCGCAGGGCACAGGCATAGATCGTTGCGGAGCGCGCAGCTTGGGTCTCGCGCCGCACATGCAGACTGGCGCGTTGCTTCCACGCATCGAAGCTCTGCAAGCCTGTCAAGGCGTCTTTACTGTGCGCGGCCAGCAGCTCTTCAAAGGTGCGCTTGCCGCGAATGGCGGCGCGCGTATGCGCTTGCAGCGCAAGGTGGTCCACTGGCATGTCCAAAACGGCCAGTACGCCCATGTCCAACGCAGCTGCGCGTTGCTCTACAGCCATGTTCTTGGCGAGCAGCACCACCGGCACATGCATCGTCGAGGGATCGGCGCGGATGCCGCGAATCAAGTCGAAGGTGCCGGCGCCCTCCACATCCACATCGCTCAACACCACATCCGGAACCACTTGGCGTGCGAGGTTCAGCGCACCATCCAAGCTCGTGGAGTGCAGTCGTCGATCGACGACACCATCCAGCATGTCTTCCAGTTGACGATGCAAGCCGGGATCGCCGGCCAAGATGAGCGCGATCGATCGTTCGTAGGTGGGCATAGGTGAGGACGGAGTTCCGGTACTGGTATCGAGTCAACGCTGTCCAGTACTTGAGACAAAGACGCGGGCGCCTCTGTCACCAGAGACGCCCGCGAGCACGAAAGAAGCAGATGGCAAGCTCGGTCACTCCTTGGGCCGGATAGGGGAGGCACAGGGAGAGCGCGACCAGAGGCCACGAGGGCTTGCAGGATGTCTATCGAGATCCCGCTGATGGGACTGCGTGAGCCGGATTCCAGCCAGCTCTAAGAAAAAGTCGCGCTACCCGCCCAGTGAGAGCGCGGCGCGCCGCTCAATCCAGCGTCGCATAGCCATTCTTGATGGCGTACTTCGTCAGCTCGGGGATCGAGCGCAGGTTGAGCTTGTCCATGAGTTGCCCACGGAAGGCGTGCACGGTTTTGTTGCTGATGCCCAAGCGCACCGCGCATTCTTTGGCGGACAAGCCTTCGGCCAGCAACTTGAGGATCTCGCTCTCGCGCGGAGTCAGCTGCGGCTTGCCCGTTTCTGCCGCCACATCCACTGCCGGGCGGCGCACGATCGGCGTGAGCACCACATCTGCAATGCTGGGCGAGATGTAGGTGCGTCCCGATGCGATCGCATCGATCGCAGCAACAAGCTCGCGCATCGCCGAGGCCTTGGTCACATAGCCGGCAGCACCTGTGCGGAATGCCTCCAGCACAAACTCGCTGTCCGAATGCATGGACAAGAACAGCACCTTGGCATGGTTGTGCGGCATCGACAACAACTTGCGTGCTGCTTCAATGCCGTTCATCTCGGGCATGGCGATGTCCATGACCACGAGATCGGCTTGCAGTTCATCCGCAAGCTCGACTGCGCGCCGACCGTTGTCGGCCTCACCAATCACCGAGTGATTGCCCGAGGATTCGATGGCGAGTCGCAGGCCCTCACGAACGATCATGTGGTCGTCGGCCAGAATCACCTTCATGATGGGTTCGTCCTCTTGCTGTCGTTGTCGGTACTAGATCCGGCACCTAAGGGGATACTCACAGTCGCCACCGTACCTTCTCCGCTCTTGATCTCCAACCGTCCGCCGTACGCAGCGACGCGTTCACGGATGCTGAACAGGCCGAAGTGCAGTTCGTCGATTGGCGACTGGGTCAGGTATTGGTGGGGGTCAAAGCCCTTCCCATCGTCCTCCACGCGCACGGCGACTTCGTCAGGCTCATAGGCCAGAGAGACCAGAATGTGCGTGGCCTCGGCGTGCTTGACCACATTCGCCATCAGCTCGCGTGCGCAGCGGAACATCAGGATCTTCTGGTCGCCAGTCAGAGCAGCCGGCTCGCCAGACTCTTCGTACTCGATCTCAATGTCATGCGTCTTTTGCATGTGGCGCGAGTACGAACGCAGAGCATGCGGCAAGCCCAGTTCGTGCAACGCCGGGGGAGACATCTCAAAGGTCAAGGCCTGCACTTGCTTGATCGAGGTCTCCAGCAGGCGGTTGGCTGCGCCGTAGTGCTCGAGCGCTTCCGGTGTGCCTTGCGTCTCGGCTCCGCGCTGCAAGCGCAAGCGCGCGATCGCGAGCTCTTGCCCGATGCTGTCGTGCAACTGCAGGGCCAGCTCGCGGCGGTGCCGTTCCTCCGACACGGTCAGTTCGGAGGCCAAGCGCCGCAGCTGCGTGCGTTGCTGCAACAGCTCGGCTTCGAACAGCTTGCGCTCCGTGATGCTGCGCACGACCGCCACCACACAGTCCTCGTTCATCGGTGCGAGACGCGCTTCGAAGTGCTGTGTGCCTGCAGGGAACGGCAGTTCGTACTCCAGTGTCGAAATCGCGTTGGTGGCAACTGACTGCTGGATGGCATTCAGGATGCGCGCACCCAGCTCGGCCGGCATAATGGCCAAGATGTTCGACCCGCTCACCAGCTCGGGCGGCACATACAACTCTTCGCGGCGGTGCGCGTTGTAGGCGACGATGGTCCCGCGCCTATCCAGCACGAACATGAGGTCCGGGATCGCTGAGTGCACAGCGCGCAACTCGGCTTCATTCGCGCGGATTTCGCGCAAGAGTTGCGACTTCTCCGTGATGTCACGAATGATCGCCGTGACCTCATCAGCGCCCGAGCGCACGATGCG
>CAIKQM010000276.1 GCA_903829565.1 uncultured Planctomycetota bacterium | reverse complement strand
GCTCGTCGGCGACGGACAGCATGCCGCCGGTGCCCGCGGTCGGGTCGTAGAGCGAGCGCACGATGCCGGGCTTGGCGAGGGCGGCGTCGTCCTCGCTGAATAGGAGGTTGACCATCAGGCGGATGACTTCGCGGGGCGTGAAGTGCTCGCCGGCCGTTTCGTTGGAAAGCTCCGCGAACTTGCGGATGAGTTCCTCGAAGATCGCGCCCATCTCGGCGTTGGAGACGGCGTCGGGGTGCAGGTCGATGTTGGCGAACTTCTCGGTGACGAGGTAGAGCAGCTTGGCCTTGTCGAGACGGTCGACCTGCTGGTGGAATTCAAAGCGCTCGAAGATGTCGCGCACGGCGGGCGAAAAGCCCTGCAGGTAGGCGCGCAGGTTGGCGGCGACGTTGTCCTGGTCGCCCATCAAGGTCTTGAGGTCGAGCTTCGAGGTGTTGTGGAAGGTCAGGCCGCCGGAGGCCTTTTGGAGGAAGGGCTCGGGGTTCAGGCCGGCCTTCTTGCGGGTCTCGTATTCCTTGAGGACCGCGGCCTTGGTCGGCGCAAGGACGCAATCGAGCCGCCGCAGGATCGTGAAGGGCCGGATGACCTTGCCGTACTCGGACTGTTTGTAGTCGCCGCGGAGGAGGTCGGCGACCGACCAGATGAAGGCGGAGAGGTTGGTGTCGGCCATAACGGCCCCCCACTCTAGGGGCTGCGCCAGCGCAGGAATAGCCACGGACACCTGATGTCCGCCCCCCCGGCCGCGCGCTTCAGCATCCAAATGCTGAGGAGTGGCGTACGATTTAGGGTCCCATGAAGTCCCTTCTAGCGCTCGCAATGATCGTCGTCAGTGTGTCGGCAGCCTCGCCCGCGGTGGCGCAGACGCCTTTCAATGACGTGCACCCGGTGTACTTGGCGAACTGCAGCACCTGCCATGCGGTGTCGGGCTTTGGCGGCTTCAACATCGCCGCGTCGAACATCACGACCGCGTACCAGCAGTCGCAGCTGGCCTCGTACTACAGCCAGGGGCAGACCAAGGGCTTTGCGACGCTGGTGCGGATCCAGAACGGCACCATGCCGCAGGGCGCGGGCTGCACCGGCAATCCGGCGCAGGACGCGGGTCTCGCTTCGTGCGTGACGGCGGGCGAGCAGGCGGCCATCGCGGCGTGGTTGGCGGACGGGCAAGCGGGGCCGGTGCAGCAGACGGGCACGACCTTCTGCTTTGGTGATGGCGCCGGCATTCAATGCCCGTGCGGCAACACCGGCATCACGGGTGCGGGTTGTGGCAACAGCGTGAATGCGCAGGGTGGCCGCTTGGTCGCAACGGGCACGCCGAGCCTTGCGAATGACAGCTTGATCCTGCGCGCGACGCGCTTGCCGAACAGCTCGGCGCTGTACTTCCAAGGCACGGATCGCGCGAACAACGGCTTTGGCACCGTGTTCGGCGATGGCTTGCGCTGTGTGCAAGGCACCGTGATTCGTTTGGGCACCAAGGTCAATGCGGTCGCGGGTTCGACCTTCCCGCAGGTTGGCGATGGTGCGATCTCGGTGCGCGGCGCGATCCCGGCCAGCGGCACGGTGCGGTACTACCAGGTGTGGTATCGCAATGCGGCCGCGTTCTGCAGCGCGAGCACGTTCAACTTGACGAATGGTGTCGGCATCACGTGGGCGCCGTGATGGCGCGTTAGCACCCACTGGGTGCCAAGGCAGCAGTTGTGCTGATGCACGAGTTAGGCCTCGTGCGATGATGGCGGGATGACGCTGATTCTGGCACTGCTCGGGGCGCTTGCGGTGGGCT
>CAIKQM010000275.1 GCA_903829565.1 uncultured Planctomycetota bacterium | reverse complement strand
CGCGGTGCGCATGGATGACGATGTCGCGGCGGTGGTGCTGCGCGTGGATTCGCCGGGCGGTAGCGCCACGGCTTCGGAAGCGATCCGTCAAGAGATCTTGGCACTGCGCAGCATGGGCAAGCCGGTCGTGGTGTCGATGGGCGCGGTGGCGGCTTCGGGTGGCTATTGGATCAGCGCCAACGCCAACAAGATCGTGGCGCATCCTGAGACGATCACGGGCTCGATCGGTGTGTTCGGGATGCTGCCCAACGTCGAGAAGTTCGCCTTGGAGCACGGTGTGCGCTCGGAAAGCGTCTCGACCAGCGAGCTGGCGGGTTGGGACTCGTTGATGCGTCGCAAGACGGCCGCGCAGTTGGAGCGCGTGCAGTTGCATGTGGACGACATCTACGAGCGCTTCTTGGTGCTGGTCGCGGATGGCCGTCAGCTCGACAAGGCCAAGGTGGCCGAGATCGCCCAGGGCCGCGTGTGGTCAGGCGTGCAAGCCAAGGAGTTGGGCCTTGTGGATGAGCTCGGTGGCTTGGACGAGGCGATTGAACTGGCGCGCACAGCGGCGGAGCTGTCCGATTCGGCGGGCGTGCGCGTGCAACGCAAGCAGCTCGATTGGATCGACCAGCTCGTAGAGGATCTGATCGACGAGCGTCGACCTGACCTTGCGCGCATGGAGCAAACACCGGCCATGCAAGCCGCGCGCATGCTGGCGCGTGTGCAAGCGCTGGCCGGCAACACCGGCGTCGTGGCGCGTTTGCCCTTCGATCCGGATGTGCGCTAAGCGTCAGCTGGTGCTGCCAGGAATGTCGACGCCCTTGCGCTGAGCGCACGTCAGCGCTTCGTCGTAGCCTGCATCGACATGGCGGATGACGCCCATGCCCGGATCCGCGGTGAGCACACGCTCGATCGCGGCCGCGGCTTGGGCGCTGCCGTCAGCCACTGTGACTTGGCCGGCGTGCAAGCTGTAGCCCATGCCCACGCCGCCACCATGGTGGAAGCTGACCCACGAAGCACCTGAAGCGATGTTGACCATCGCATTCAAGATCGCCCAGTCGGACACCGCATCGGTGCCGTCCTTCATGGCCTCGGTTTCGCGGTTGGGGCTCGCCACCGAGCCGCAATCAAGATGATCACGGCCGATCACAATCGGCGCCTTGACGCGACCGGTGCGCACCGCTTCGTTGAACGCGAGTCCGGCCTTGGCGCGATCACCGTAGCCCAGCCAGCAGATGCGCGCCGGCAGACCTTGGAAGGCGATGCGCTTCTGCGCCATGTCCAACCAGCGCAACAACGGCTTGTCGTGCGGGAAGAGCTCGGCCACGATGCGATCCGTCTCGGCGATGTCGGCCGGATCGCCGGAGAGCGCGACCCAACGGAACGGGCCTTTGCCTTCGCAGAACAGCGGACGGATGTACTTGGGCACAAAGCCCTCGAAGCCGAACGCGCCTTCGAAGCCGGCTTGCTTGGCGTGGCCGCGCAAGTTGTTGCCGTAGTCAAAGGTGTCCGCGCCGCGCTTTTGCAGCTCGAGCATGAGCTTCACATGCTCGATCATCGTGGCGTAGGAGCGCTCTTCGTATTGCTTGGGGTCTTCGCGGCGCAGAATCGCCGCTTGCTCGACCGTCATGCCGCTGGGCACGTAGCCGGTCAAGGCATCATGCGCGCTGGTCTGGTCCGTCAGCACATCGGGCGTGATGTTGCGCTCAATCAAGCGCTGCAACAGGTCGACGATGTTGCACGGCACGCCGATCGACTTGGCGACCTTCTCACTCTTCCACTTGAGGGCGAGGTCGATGGCCGCATCAATGTTCTCGACCATCACATCGAGGTAGCGCGTGTCCAAGCGCTTTTGGATGCGGCTGCGATCCACATCCGCGGCCAAGAACGTGCCTTCGTTCATCGTCGCGGCCAGCGGTTGCGCACCGCCCATGCCGCCCAAGCCACCGGTCACCACCAAGCGCCCCGCTAACGTGCCGCCAAAGTGCTTGGCCGCCGACGCAGCAAAGGTCTCATAGGTCCCCTGCAAGATGCCTTGCGTGCCGATGTAGATCCACGAACCGGCCGTCATCTGGCCGTACATCATCTTGTTGTTGGCTTCCAACTCGCGGAAGTGTTCCCAGGTCGCCCAACGACCGACGAGGTTCGAGTTGGCGATCAAGACGCGCGGGGCTTGCTCGGTGGTCTTGAAGACGCCGACCGGCTTGCCGGATTGCACCAGCAAGGTCTCGTCCGGCTCCAAGCGTGTCAGCGTGGCGATGATCTGTTGGAAGGACGGCCAATCGCGCGCGGCCTTGCCGATGCCGCCGTAGACGACGAGGTTCGCGGGATCCTCGGCCACCTCGGGGTCGAGGTTGTTCATCAGCATGCGCATGGCCGCTTCGGCCGCCCAGCTCTTGCAGCGGCGCTCGCTGCCGCGGGGTGCGTGCTGCGGGCCAGTGGGGACATCGGATGCGCGCAGGGGCCCGAGGGCGGTCTTGGTGCTGGTGATGGTCATAGGTCAATCCTCGTCATCCAGCATTGTGAAGCTGCGGCGCGCCGCGGGGAAGTCCACAAGCTGCGAAATCGAGGCTGTTGAGCGGACAGTCGATCTGGCGCAGGATGCGTACCTTGCAACCCACCCAGAGCACCGGTCGGTCGATTGCCGTGGCGAGCGCCATTTGGGGCGCAAGCCTGGTCTTGTCGCGCGTGATCGGCTTGGTGCGCGACTTGGTTGTGGGGCGCACGCTGGGTACGTCGGGCGATGGCGACTTGTGGCAAGCGGCCTTCACGATCCCCGACTTCCTCAACTACTTGCTGGCGGGCGGCGCGTTGACCGTCGTGTACCTGCCGATCGCGGCGCGCTACTTAGCTCAGGGCGATGAAGCAGGTGCGCAACGCTCCTTCCAGCGCGTGGGCACGCTGTTGTTCAGTCTACTTGTCAGTGCCACTGCGCTGTTGTGGTACGCCGCACCCCATGTGCTCGACTTGGTTGCGCCGGGCATGGCACCCGAACGACAAGCACAGCTTGCGGCCTTGGTGCGCATTCTGCTGCCGGCGCAGATCTTTCACGTGCTCGGCGGCTTGGTGTCCGCTTGGCTGCAAGCGCGCGATCGTCACGCAGCGCCGGCTCTGGCACCGCTGGTCTACACGCTCGGCATCATCGCGGGCGGTCTGTGGGGCGGCGACGTGCAAGGCTTCTGCTGGGGCGCGTTGGTGGGCAGCGTGCTGGGCCCCTTCCTTGTGCCTGTGCTCGCGGCGCAACGGCTGGGCTTGCGTTTGCGCTTGGACTTCGCACCGCGCGATGCGGATCTGCGTGCGTACTTGGTGCGCTCGCTGCCGATCATGATCGGGTTCTCGATCGTGGTCGCCGATGAGTGGTTCCAACGGCGCGAGGGCGCGCTGCTGTATGTGGGCGCCATCGCGGTTTTGGGGTATGCACGCACGCTGTTGCGTGTGCCGATGGGTGCCTTTGGCTTTGTGGCTGGAGTGGCGACCTATCCTGTGGTGGCGCGCCATGTCGCCACCGGCGCCCACACCGAAGCGCGCGCATTGGTGCGCCGAGCAACGCGCACCATGTTGTTGGTGGGCGTGTATTCGGCGCTCGTGCTGTGGTGCGCGGCACCGCAAGCCGTGAATGTGCTGGTCGGCACCACACGCACCACACCGGAGCATGCGGCAGCGATCGCTAGTGCTGTGCGCGTGGGAGCACTGGGCTTGGCTGCTTGGACGGCACAGCCATTGTTGTCACGCGGTTTTTACGCCATGGGCCGCACGTGGCCGCCGGCCTTGCTGGGCACGCTAATCGCGTTGGCCGGCCTGCGCTTGTATCCCTACCTGCGCGAGCTGTATGGCCTCGAAGGCATCGCTGCCGCCGGTGCGCTGTCCATCAGCGTCTATGCAGCGGGGCTGCATGTGTGGTTGGAGCGCGAGTGGTTGCGCCGCGGTGCGCAGCGTGGCGGCGATGGCATGCCGCTCTTCTTGGGCAAGCTGGTGCTGGTCGCGCTCGCCGCGGGCGTGCCGGCTGCGGCGGTGGCGCAATGGCTCGAAGGGCTAGGCTTGCCGACGCTGATGACGCTGGGCTGCATCGGCCTGAGCACGACGATCCTCTTCGCGCTGGTAGCCAAGCTGCTGCGCTTCACCGAGTTGGATGCGATCTGGCAGGCGTTAGGTCGTCGACTGCGTCGCAGCTAGACGCGCAGCGCGCCTACAGCGCCTTCCACCGCGGAACGCAGCGCGCCCGAAGCCACCATCGTCCGCGCGGCTTCGATGTCGTCGTGCAGCCAACGATCGCCGATCAAGGCATCGACCTTGCTGCGCAACAAAGCGTGCGCAGCCTCGGCACCATCACCGGCCCGCAGTTCGGGATGGAACTCGCGCGCTTGGGCGGCGCAAAGCCACTCCATGGCCACAATCGTCTCTACGTGCCGCGCGATTTGCAGCGCTTTGCGAGCCGCGATGGGCCCCATGGAGACATGGTCTTCTTGGTTGGCACTGGTCGGAATAGTGTCCACCGAAGCCGGATGCGCCAGCGACTTGTTCTCGCTGGCAAGCGAGGCCGCCGCGACTTGGACGATCATCATCCCCGAGTTGAGACCGGGCTGAGGTGTCAAGAAAGCTGGCAGGCGCGAGAGATCCGGGTTGACCAGCTGCTCGATGCGCCGCTCGGACACATTGCCGAGCGTGGTCAACGCGGCCGCCAGATAGTCAAGCGG
>CAIKQM010000274.1 GCA_903829565.1 uncultured Planctomycetota bacterium | reverse complement strand
TCCGTCGTTGCGGTGTATGGCCGCCTCGCCGCAGACAACGAGTGGACCTCGATCCGGATGTCGGGACGGCATCCGTTACAAGTGGTGCTGACAGGATTGGGTGTGGCGTTGGTGTTGCAAGCCACCACCTTGGTCTTCGTCTCCGATCTGTTGCCGTGGATTCGTCGCGAGCAGTCGACCTTCTTGGCTCGCGCGGCGTCGCAGACGATTCGTGAGTTGTCACCAGGACGCACAGAGCTGGAGCTGGGTGACTTCTATCTCACTGCGCGGCGCCGTGATGGTCAGGCGTTCTTGGATGCGTTCCTGCATCTGCCGTCAGAAGAGGGCAAACCCGCCCAAACGCTGCGCGCCGAGCGCGTGCGCTTTCGCTTTGAGAAAGACCAGATCCTGCTCGAGCTGACGGATGCACGCACCGTGGTCGAGGATCGTGAGATTCGCAGCGGCAATCCCGTGGTGCGCATTGATACCGCGCTGTTGCGTAGCGAGCGCGAGAGCGACATGCGCAAGCTCAAGTTCTTGTCGAATGAGCAGATTGTGGCTGAGGCGGATGATCCGCGCACCACACCCGAGCGCCGCGACACATTGATCTACGAGTACCACTTCCGACATGGGCTCGCGGCAAGTTGTCTGGTTTACTTGCTACTCGGCATCCCGACGGGCTTGCTGCTGCGGCGTGGCAACCAGCTGCTGCCTCTGGCTGCTGCTGTGCTGTGGGCCTTGTTGTTCTACTTGCTGTACCAACGCCTCTCGCGCGAGTTGGCGCTATCGCACACCTTGCCGCCGCGTGAAAGTGCGTGGGCCGTGGTCGTAGTCTTCGGGCTCATCGGTGGTTGGTACACACGAAAGGCCATGCGCCAATGATGTCGCGCAGCTTGCTGCCCTTTGGTCGTTTGGACCGTCACGTCGCGCGCCTCTTCGTTGCGTCGTACCTGACGGCTCTCTTGATTGTCGTGGGCTTGTTCCTCGTGCTCGACATGGCGGGCAACTTGGACGAGTTCCTGTCGCCGCGTGATGGGCGTACCGCCTCTGGTTTGGCCGTGGTGCGCTACTACGCGCTATCGCTGCCGTTCTTGTATGTGCAGGTCGCGCCCTTTGTGACCTTGGTCGCGGGCATGTTCGCCGTCACGCGTTTGGTGCGCCACCAAGAGACGGTGGCCGCCATGGCTGCAGGTGTCTCGTTGCGCCGCATGTTGGTGCCGATCCTGCTGCTCGGTTTGGTGTCCTCCGGAGTGGTGTGGCAACTGCGCGAGACACTCGCGGGGCGCCCGTTGGAAATGCGCGAGTCGTTACGCCACTACTTGGTGAAGAAGGACTACAACCTCGTGGTCGAGAACCTGTGGATCCGCGATGGCAAAGGCGGCGTGGTGGGCTTGCCACGCTTTTTGCCGCGCGGTGAGGCCGGTGCTCCGGTCGTTGAGGGGCTTGACGCGTACCTGATGAACGCGCGCGAGTGGACTTCGGTGCGCGCCAATCGGGCGGTCTGGGACGAGGCCCAGCAGGCCTGGATCTTGGAAGGGGGCACGCGGCGCGCCCTGCAAGGGGACCAGCCGGCGGAGCGGGTGACTCGCCTGGAGGGGCTAGAGTTCACGCCCTCCTTGGCTTTGACCTACCAGCGCGCGCGCCAGGCGCCCTTGGAGCTGTCGTTTGAGCAGGCCAAGGAGCTGTCGCGCCGGGACCCCGACAACATCGTCTACCAGACCTTGTTGCAGTACCACGTGACCTTCCCGCTGGCGAATTTCGTGCTGCTGCTGGTCGGTTTGCCGCTGCTGCTGCGGCACGAACGCTCCCATGGCGCCCGCGGCGTGCTGTGGGCTTCTTTGGCGGCCCTGCTGTACTTCAGCATGGACTTCGTGTGCCGCAATCTGGGCCTCCAGGGCACCCTTCAGCCCGAGCTATCGGCCTGGCTGCCGACACTGACCTTCGGGGCGTTGGGGGTGGCCTTGATCGACTCGATCCGCACCTGAGCCATCGAACTGGCGCGGCGCGCACCGTATGGTGGCTCCTACGACGAGGGGGTGGGCGGGAAGACGCGGCCGCCCCGGTCGTCTGACCAGCACAAGAACCATGTCCCAGACCCGGTCACTACAGGCAGTTTCGTCCGCGTGTGTCCTCCTCAGCCTCGCGGCGTGCAGCGGGCTAGGCTACGAGCGCGACCCGCGCTCGCTCGTGGCGCGTGGCCGCTTCGAAGAGGCCGTGCGGGTGGCGGCGGCCGAGGTGGAACGCAACCCTGAGTCTGCGCAGGCCCAGGCCGACCACCGCGATGCGACGATCGCCTACCTCTTGGAAGAGGGGCGTCAGCAGACCTTCCTCGACGAAGACGACGCAGCGCTGGTGACCTTCGCGCGCGCGCTGGAAGTGGATCCCTCGAACAAGTTGGCCAGCGATTGGATTGCCAAGACCAACGGCAAGTTGGCTTCTGTGTGGCGTGCGCGTGCCTTTGACTTGCACGCCGAGGACGAGATCGACGCGGCGTTGGCGGCGTACGAGCGTTCGCTGCGCCACGAGCCCGATGATGAAGCGACCATCGAAGGCCGCGCCATCGCGCTGTCGTTGGTGGCGCACCGCT
>CAIKQM010000273.1 GCA_903829565.1 uncultured Planctomycetota bacterium | reverse complement strand
GGTAACAGATGCTCGATGCCCAACACTCGTCCCGCGCAGCGCTGCACTTCCGAGGCCATGTCCAAAACACTGGACACCGCCGCGCCGCCCAGATTGAGCGCTCCACCCACTTGAATCATGCCTTCCAACTGGCGCAACACCAACCACGCCAAACTGCGTGCCACCTCATCCACATGAGCGAAGGTGCGCACCGCCGAACCATCTCCATAGATGGTCAGAGCCTGGCCTTGGCGTGCACGCTCTACGAAACGCGGCAGCACCATACCTTGTCCCGCACTCTGGTTGGGGCCCACCACATTGAAGAAGCGCAGCAGAGTTGCTTGGCCTTGTGTGGCTTGCGCCAAGCGTTGTTCTCCGTACAGCTTGGAGGCGGCATAGGCATGACGGCCTTGCGACTCGTTACGCAAGCAAGCGGACTCACTCAGCGGGAGTGTTTGTTCGGCATACACTTCGCTGGTGGAGGCCGCCCACACTCCTGCGCTGCGTCCTTGGTCTTCCAATACGATCGCCAAGGCATCAAAGCCGCGCTGATTCTCGGCACGGCAACGCTCGGGATCGGCAACCACGCAGTCCACTCCCACCACCGAAGCCAAGTGCACGATGGCATCCCATGGCTGAGCAGAAGCGCGCCGCCAAGTCGCCACCTCGCCAGCATCGGCAATCAGAGTCTCGACACGCGCATGGTGCGGAAGTCGCGCGAGACGGCCGCTGGACAAGTCATCGATGACAAGCACCGTAGCACCAGCTTGGACCAACTCACGCACCAGCGCCGAACCAATGAAGCCAGCTCCACCACTGATCACGATGCGCGGGCTTCGTGCTGCAAGGGGCTGCATAGCATGCTTGGACGTCGAGGGCTGCTCCATCTTCCGCCCCAGATTGTAGAGGCTGCGCAGGCGCAACCTGAAGCACTCAAACCCAGAACAACGCGAGGTGGTAGGCCACGAGCAACGTGTACGCAGCCGCCGCGATCTTGAGGCCTACGCGCGCAATGGGATAGTTCTTGTGAATGGTCAGGACCAGCAGCGCCAGACCGATCACCAACCCCTTGGAGATGACGAAGGACGCCCGGCCCGAAAGCAGCATTTGCTCGGCCACGGGGTTGAACTCGACCCCGCCGTGCTGGAGGTGCACGATGGTGAAGAACGTGTCGAACAGGTTGAGCAGCGCCGTCCAGAGCACCAGCAACAGCAACCGCGGCTCATACAGGTCCACAAAGGCCCCTTGAACCTCGTGTGCACGGCGCGGGCCGCGGCGGCGACCTCCAAAGAAGGAGTAGCGCGACAAGCGCGGTGTAGGGCGCTCCCGACGATCGGTGTTGCGACGGTCAGCGTGGGGGTCGGATTCGGGAACCACGGGTGGTTTATCGGTCGCGGCGCCCTGCAAAGTGGATACCGATCGCTTGGGAGTACACCGCTAGGGTCTCCTCGACCATGCGATCGATGGAAAAGCGTTCCCGCACCCACAACGGACCAGCCTGTGCCGCGCTTGCCCGCAGGCCTTCATCGTGGGCCACGGCGACCAAGGCCCCCGCCAGCGCCTCCGCATCCGCGGGCGGCACCAACAAGCCCATGCGGCCATGCTGCACCACCTCGGGGATGGCCGACACGGTGGTACTGACCACGGGCAGGCCCATGGTCATGGACTCGAGGAACACCAGCCCCAAGCCTTCCCAGAGCGAGGCCATGGTGAAGGCATCCGCGGCGCATAAGAGCTCCGGGATGTCGCGCCGGATGCCGAGAAAGCGCACCGCGCTGCCCAGCTGCAGTTCGTGGGCCAGACGCTCGGCGCGTTGACGCCCGTCACCGAAGGGGTCATCCCCCGCCAGCCACAAGCGCAAGCGCGGTTCGCGTGCGTGGGCATCAGCAAAGGCGCGCAGCAGCACATCGTGCGCCTTTTGGGCGGCAAAGCGAGCAATGCAGATGTAGACGAAGTCGTCCGCAGCAGCACCAAGTTCGGTACGCACGCGTGTGCGGTGCACTTGGCGTTGGGCTTGCGCGGCCTCGAAGGCCGTCGTGTCCAAACCGTAGTACACGCGCACAATGCGGCGTGGGTCTACGCGTCCATGCTCGGCGACAAAGCGCCCCACGTGATCCGACAGCACAATCGTGCGCTGGGGCAAGTTGCCCAACACACCGTGCACGCGCGCCACCCAAGGGTTGAGCAGCGCGCGCTCGTCATTGTGTTTGCTGGCGATGAGCTTGGAACGCAGGCCTAGACTCCACGCCAGTAGCGCACCTACGGCATCGGCCTTGAGCAGATGCGTGTGGATCACATCGTGTTGCCGAAAGGCCTGCGCCAAGCGCCACCAACCCCGCACACCTTGCACAGCAAGCACCACTGCGCCGGCACGTTCAAAGTCCGCACGCAAGGCACCTTCGCCTTTCATGTAGGCGACTGTGCACTGCACACCGCGGGCCGTTTGTCCGCGGACTTGTTGCAGCAAGTGCATCTCTGCGCCGCCGACATCCAGTGTGGTCACAAAGTGGATGACCTTCATGCGGCCACCTGCAGGACTTGCGAGTAGAGCGCTTGGAGCCTGTCCAGCATGCGCTCGACAGAGTACTCCTCCGCCACAAGGCGCTGGCCAGCGCGGCCGTAGGCCAGACGCGTGGATTCGGGCAAGCGCAAGGCCTTGTCCAAAGTGCTGGACAGAGCATCGAGATCCGTGGAAGGTGACAGCACGCCACAGGTGGCGGCGGTCAAGATTTCACGCGCGCCGTCTACAGGCGTCGCCACCACGGGTGTGCCGCAAGCAAGCGCCTCAAGGACGACATAGGGCATCGCTTCCCAGCGCGAGGGCAGAAGCAGCCAATCCACCGCCCCGTAGAGGCGCGCTAGGTCGCTACGCCAACCCAAGAAATGCACCCGTTCTGCAACACCCGCGCGTTGAGCCAAGGCGCGCAAGTCCACCTCCCACGGCCCATGCCCCACCACCAGCAGATGGGCTGCGCGCAAGCCAGGCGCGCGCAAGGCTTGGATCGCCAGATCTTGTCCCTTGGCGACATTCAACAAGCCCGCGACCAGAAGCAACGGCACGCCTTCGGGCACACCAAGCTCGGAGCGCGTCAAGGGCACTTGACTAGCAAGGTCCTGTACGCGCACGCCATTGGGAATGGTGTGCACACGCGTCGGTTCGCACACTCCGCTCCGCTTGATGGTTTGGGCCTCCGAAGCCCCCACCGCGACGACCGCCTGCGAGCTGCCCGCCAGCGCACGCTCGATGTCAAAGTACAAGCGCCGCTTGAGTGAGCCAAACATGGCATCGAACAAGAAGCTGTAGGTATGTGGCGTGTGCACACGCGCACCGGTACCCGCCGCAAGAGACGCCAAGCGCCCGAGCGCGCCAGCCTTGCTGGAGTGGGTATGAACGATATCCGGTTGCTCGCGCTCGATGAGGCGCGTCAAAGCCAGCAAGTGACGGGCATCCTGCAGTGGGGCCAGCTCACGCACCATCGGCAAGCGCGTCACGCGCACTCCGCAAGCCTCCAAGGCGTGCAGATCATCGGTAAAATCAGCTTGACGCAGCGCCGACGCGACCAAGTGTGTATCCACTCCGCGCTGAGCCAAGCCCGCGCACACATCGACGATATGGCGGCGTGTGCCACCAATCGTGCACTCCATGACCTGCAAGACGCGCATGGCCTCAGTACGCGCCAGTCCCCTTGACCACGGCAAAGACTGTCAGCACCGTGATGACCAAGTCGAGGAGGAACGACTGGTTCTCGATGTAGTACAGGTCGTAGTCGAGGTTGTCGTGAATGGCCGCAGCGCGCGCGTAGCTGATCTGCCACAAGCCCGTGATGCCCGGCTTGACGCGCAAGCGCTCGCGCTCAAACGGACCATAACCATCGACGATGAAGCGCATTTCGGGCCGGGGCCCGACTACGCTCATGCTGCCACCAAACACATTGAAGAACTGCGGCAGCTCATCCAGCGAGTAGCGCCGCAACACGCGCCCAATCTTGGTGACACGCGGATCGTACGGCGAGTTCGGCGTAGGTGCGTCCCCACCCATGTGCACATGCATGGTGCGGAACTTCCACATGGTAAACGGCTGACCATCACGGCCGATGCGCACTTGCTTGAAGAACACAGGCCCTGGCGACTGCTTCTTGATCAGGATTGCCGTCAGCACGAACACCGGCGCCAAAGCCACGATCACCAGACCGGAGAACACGATGTCAAAGGCGCGCTTGGCAATGCCACCCAACACGCTGTTGCCGCGTTCGGGGCGCACGATCAGGGGGATCGAATCCAAATTGTCGATGCGCACCTTGAACTGCATCAACTGCCAGAAGCGCGGCACGACCTTGTAGACAGTCCCGGTGCGCTCGCACAGCTCGACGATGCGCATCACGCGCGCTTCGTCCTGTTCCGGCATGGCGACGAAGACCTCGCTGACCTTGTGCATCATGATCAAGCGCTCTAGGTCCGCATAGCCGCCCAACACACGCGAGCGCTCGACCATCGTGCCGTGCAAGGCCGGGTCATCATCGACGAAGCCGACCAAGTTCAAGCCCAGCGTGGGCACCAGCATGAACTTGCGCTGCAACTTGCGTCCGGTGGCACCCGCGCCGTAGATCAACACGTTGCGGTTGCCGACGCCGCGGCGGTGCAACGCTTGGATGACGCGGAAACTGATGAAGCGACTGATCATCATCGCACCCAAGATCGTCAAGAAGGTGACGAGCAAGGTGACGCGCGAGATGGAGTTCGGATTGATGTCGAGATCGATCACGCGGTGCAGCGGCACAATGATCTCGTACAGCGTGCCTGACGGCGCCTGCCATGTGCTGTGCAAGTACACGATCAGCGTGAAGAGCACGAAGAACGACACAATCACACTCTTCACCACCGCCTTGAACTCGTTCATGTTCAAGAGCGACTTGACCGGGCTGTACATCCCGAAGGCGTGGAAAGTGACCAAGCACACCGCGCAAATCAGAGCGGAGAGCTCCTTGTACAGCTGTGTGTGGCGCCACTGCAGATCGGCCGCCAACTCGGTGGGCACACCGCCTACGCGCTGGCCGATCTCATAGCCGATCCAACACGAGAGGATCAGCACCGCAAGGTCCACAAGCACCTGCGCCGACAACATCACCGGCTCGAAGTTGCGCCGCAGCGCCGTGCCCAGCACAGTCATGCTTCGGCCCTCCGCCACGCGGCCGACGACGACTCGATCTCTTTGGGAGTGTTGGACTTCAAGCGGGGACGCCTGATGCCGGAGAAGTCGTCAGACGAGCTTCTCCCACAGGGGCAGAAGTGTATCGGCCGCACGGGGCCCCTGAGTTTCGTAGTTGGCCCGGAAGGTGGATCCTCCGAACCAGCCGGCACGGTCGGTGACCGCCCGCAGGGCCGCGAAAGGAATTCCACATCCGGCTGCCACGGCCGCCGCCGCCGCCGTCTCCATGTCGGCGACGGCCGGTCCGGGCCACGCCCGCGTAAGCCGAAAACGGCGCAACGGCGAGAGAACTGCGCGATCGGCGGTCAAGAAGTGCGCTTCGGGACCGGGCGCAACGGCTTGCCATGCGGCACGCAAGCGAGCATCCGCCTCGACCTCACGACCGGCGCGCACGCCCAGGTCGGCCTGCACCGCCCGCGTGCAGTGCACGAGGGTCCCGACCGGAAGACTGGCGACCAAGCCCCCACAGGTGCCCACCACCCACAGTCGTCCCAAAGGCGCTGGACCGGCATGGCATAGGGCCGCCACGCCACGCGCTGCGGCGACTTTGCCGATGCCGCAGATGACGGCGCGCGCAGGCCGCGGCGCGTCCAACTCCAACACTTCGAGGCCCAAGACCTGCTGACGCGAGCGCACACGCGTCGCCCACACCCCCAGCTCGCCAGCAAGGGCACACACGATTCCTTCCACGCCAGCCTGTGTCTGCACCGTGCGCCGATTCTATCCTCTGCATAGCCAGCGCAAGCCGGCAAGTCCCATGCGCCTCACCGACGCCATCGTCTTTGTCACTGGGCTCAGTGCCCTTGTCCATCAAGTCACGTGGACACGGCTCCTAGCGCGTGTGTTGGGTAGCGACGCGTCGGCGATGGCGCTGACGCTGGCTGTGTTCCTCGGTGGACTGGCGCTCGGCGCGCATCTGTGGGCCCGCCGAGCCGCACGCACCACCGCCCCGCACACATGGTTCGCGGCTCTGGAGCTGTTCATCGCTATCTGGGCGGCGGCCTTGCCTAGTGTGCTGGTCGCCTTCGAACCGCAAGGCGAGTTGTGGCTGCGCGCGCTGATTGCCAGTGCCTGCTTGCTCCCGCCGACGATTGCGATGGGCGCAACAGTCCCCTTCCTTGCGCGGGCGACGATTCGCGACGGAGTCGAGACCAGCAGCGAGACCGGCGCGTTCTATGGTGCGAACACGCTAGGTGCAGCACTGGGTGCGTTGCTGGCGCCCTTCGCCCTGTTTCCAAACCTCGGCTTCCATGGCACTGCGTGGGCCGCGGCCGGTGCGCAAGCCTGCGCAGCGCTGGCAGCTTTGTGGTGCCTACGTGGCCTGCGTGAACGCGACAGCACCATCACCGCTTTGGACGGAACGGCCAAGCCTGCGCGTTGGCATGTGTTGTATGGCGTGACCTTCCTGACCGGCGCAACAAGTCTTGGATTGGAAGTGTTGGCTACACGCTTGCTGACGACCGTAACAGGTGCGTCGGTCTATGCCTTTGCGATCGTGCTGTGTGTGTTCTTGCTGGGCCTCGCTCTAGGAGCGCGGCAACTGGCGGGACGGCGTGCACGCACAGCACTAGCTGCACGGACCTTGGTGCGCGACCCGGAACATGCCCGTAAAGTATTGTTGACAGCCTTGCTGCTCGTACCTGCCTTAGCCCTAGGCGGCTTGTTGGCGCTGCGGCTGCAACTGGGTGTGGATGATCTGTGGTCGGGGCTTGTCAACCGCTTGCCGCAAGGAGATGACCTGACGCGTGTCTGGCTGGTGCATGCCTTGTGGGCTGGCTTGGCCATCTTGCCGCCAGCAGTCGCGTTTGGAGCGGCGTTTCCCGCTGCTGCGCACGAGCTCGCACGCGCCCAACCGCAGGTAGATCCCGCACACTCGGTGGCCCGGCTGTATGCCTGGAATGGAGCCGGTTGCGTACTTGGCGCCCTAGTCACGGGCTTTGTGCTGATGCCGCATGCAGGTCCACGCGTGGCAATGGCTGTGCTGTTGTGCCTACCCTTGCTGGCAGCCTGGTGGGTGGCACGCGAGCGCTGGGGTTGGCACGCGGCGGCGACTGCGGTGGCGTTGGTGCTCGCCACGCAAACACTCTGGCCAGGAGATGAGCGCACCATGGCGCGCGCCCTGCACACAGGTCACGATGCCCACACCAGCGTGCGCGTCTCCGAAGGCTACGCGGATGATGGCACTTTGATCCGCAGCATCTGGGTCAACGGCAAGCCCGAAGCATCGACGGCACCTGTGGACTTGCGC
>CAIKQM010000272.1 GCA_903829565.1 uncultured Planctomycetota bacterium | reverse complement strand
GCCGACCGCAGCCACAGCGCGGACCGCTGGGGTCCACCACGATGTGCCCGATCTCACCTGCCATGCCGCCCGGGCCCGAGTAGAGCTTGCCACCGAGCACCAAACCGCCACCGACACCGGTGCCTAGAGTCACAACGAGGACATCGTCGACACCTCGCCCTGCGCCCAGCCAGTGCTCACCAAGTGCCGCAACATTCGCATCGTTCTCCAGCACCACGCGCGAGCTGGCGATGCCGAGATGTCGTGCCAGTTCGTCGCGCAAGGGCACCTCTTGCAGGTCGTGCTAGTTAGGACACTCCAAGATGCGGCCACCCGCGGCGTCAATCAGACCGGGGGAGCCTACGCCCAATGGCCCTTCGATGCCCAACTCGCGCGCCAAGCCGGCCATGCGTGCGATGACGGCCTGCGCTCCATCCGCGAGGCCGGTCGGAATGGAGCGACGCTCCAGAATGCGGCCCTGTGCATCCACTGCACCGGCCTTGATGTTGGTGCCACCTAAGTCAATGCCAACGGCGCGCATGGGACCTGCTTAGCTGCTCTTCTTGGCGCTGCGCTTCCCGCGTTGCGCCGACTTCTTGTACAGCTCAAGGTACTTCTCCGCTGTGGCGGTCCAGGAGAAGTCTTGCTTCATGCAACGCACAGCGACGGACTTCCACTCTTCCGCGTCCTTGTAGACCTTGCGCGCGGCATCAAGGCCGTCGAGCAAACTGTCACCGCTGTAGCTCTTGAAGAGGAAGCCTGTGGGCGCGCGTTGCGTGCCATCGTAGTCCACGATGGTGTCTTCTAGGCCGCTCTGCGCATACGCCACCGGAACCACTCCGTAGCGCATACCGATCGCGCACAAGCTGTTGCTGGCGTTGAAGTGCGAGGGCAGGATCATCGCATCCGCGGCGCCCAGCAGCGGGTGCAGAGCATTCGCATTGAAGCCTTCAATCAAGCGGCAGCAGCCCACGAAGGTGCTCTCCATCGTCTTGACGCGCTCGATGATCTCGCTCTTGCCCGTGCCCAGCAGCACGACTTGTACGCCGCGCTCAAGGATCGCGGTCAAGACCTCGGCCAAGATGTCAAAGCCGCTGTCGGCGTCAAAACGGCCTACCACAGCAGCCACCATGCGCCGCGGGCCGTTGTCGAGCTTGAGGCTGGACTGCAGGGAGGCCTTACACTTGCGCTTGCCGTCGAGGTCCTTGTCCTTGACCGAGAAGGTCTGCGGGAGCAGCGGATCGTTGCTGGGGTCCCACGCCTTGTAGTCAATGCCGTTGAGCACACCGACGAACTCTTTGTCCTCGGCGCGTCGGCGGAAGGTGTCCTCCAGCCGATCCCCGCTGGTTTGGCGCAGCATGCGATCGCACATGGCGGGGGAGAAGGTGCCGACCAGAGTGGCGAACTCCGCACCGCTCTTGAGGAAGCTCACCTTGCCGCCCAGCTCGACTCCGCGCGAGTGCTGGAAGACGCTCGCAGGCAGACCCATCTTCGGCAGCACTTCGCGTTCAAAGCTGCCTTGACGCGCCGTGGAGTGAATCGAGAAGAAGGTGCCCGCGCGAGAGGCCGGATGGTCCACGCCCTTCTGGCTGTACTCGATCTCCTTGATCACCGGCAGGATGCCCGTGGTCCAGTCCATGCAGTGCACGACATCCGGCTCGAACTCCAACAGCGCGAAGCTCTCCAGCACAGCACGTGCAAAGATCGTGAACCTGCGCCAGTTGTCCGGATAAGGACCTTCTTGATCGCTGTAGACACTCTTCGTGCGCAGCAGTTGCGGCTGATCGATCAGCACCACCGGCAGTCCACCGATGTGTCCCGTCAGAACGGTGGCCGACACCTTGGCGGCACCGTCCTTGATGCGCACCTCACCGACGGTGTGCAGATCTTGCAGCGACTTGTCCTGCAGATCACGCGTCCATGGCAGGAAGACACGCACGTCCGCACCTGCTTGTCGCAAGGCGCGTGGTAGGGCTTCCGAGATCTCCGCTAGTCCGGTGTGACGAACGAGGGAGTGCAGTTCGGGCGTGACGAAGGCGACTTTCAAGTGTCGTCGTTCTCTCCTGCCTGCCGGTGAAGCGCACTACCTGTGCGCAGCCCGTTCGGTGGTAGGAGGCCTAGGGGTGGTGCTGGAGGGCTGCGAACCGGGGGGGATCGAGCCGTGTCAAAGAATCCATGCAGATGCTAGGAGTTCGCCTGTCAGATCGCCGTTATGGCTCTGTAGGATTGATCGATCTCCTTTCCAGTAAATAGTTTACGGTGAAATGCCGCGTCGGTCATTCATTGTGTACATATCTGTAATCAGTCGCTTGTGGCGCTGAATTCCTAGGATCTGCGCCCTGTGAGCCAGAACCTCGTCGACCTAACCTCCCGCGCCTTCTCCGACAGTCTCGCCGCACGCACCGCTACTCCTGGCGGAGGCAGTCTTGCCGCGCTGATGGTTGCAGATGCTGCGGCGCTGCTCTGCATGGTCGCGCGGTTTAGCACCGGTGAGGCCTACGCAGAGGTGAGTAGCGCCATGGAGGCACGCTGTGCAGCCGGCGAGCGTGTGCGTCAGCGCGCGCTACAGCTCGTCGATCTCGACGCGCGCAGCTACGACGCGGTAAGTGCGGCCTTCAAGCTGCCCAAGG
>CAIKQM010000271.1 GCA_903829565.1 uncultured Planctomycetota bacterium | reverse complement strand
CCACCAGCCTGCAAGGCGGTGTGCTGGCCTTCACGGAACTGACGGATGTGTCGGGCCGCACTGTGTGGGCGACGGCCTCGGGTCCGATCACGGTCGGCGGCTTCCTCGTCGAAGGCGAAGCGGCCAAGGCCACCAAGAACCACACCACGGTGGGCACGCTGCCGGGCGGCGCGAAGTGCGAACGCGAAGTGCCGACCTCGGTGGTCAGCGAACACGGTTGGGTGCACCTCGACTTGCGCGCCTCGCACGACACGCTGGGCAACGCGGTGCGCATCGCAGAAGCTGTCAATTCTGCTTACCCCGGCACGGCCGAGGTGGCGGTGGATGGCAAGACGATCAAGGTCCGCGTACCGGCGGACCTGCCTGCGAGCGGCCACGCGGCCTTCGTGGATGCGGTGCTGCGCCGCACGATCGTGGCCGACACTGTGGCGCGCGTCGTGATCAACGAGCGCACGGGTGTCGTGGTCATGGGCGGTGATGTGCGCTTGCGCCCGGGCGCGATCGCGCACGGCGCCCTGACGGTCACCATCGCGGAATCGCCGGTGGCCAGCCAGCCTGGCCCGCAGAGCAACGGCCAAACCGTGGTGCTGCCGCGTACTGATGTGGGTGTCACGGAACAGAACAATGCGCTCGTGGGTGTGCCCGGCGCGACGACGCTGCAAGAGGTGGTCGATGTACTCAACGTGCTCGGCGCCACGCCGCGTGAGTTGATCTCGATCCTGCAAGCGATGGCTCAAGGCGGTCTCCTCGAGGCCGAGATCCGGAGAATGTGATGGACCTCACTACGAACATCACTCAGTTGCGCCTGGGCGGTTTGAACCCCGCTGCTGGCTTGGATGTCGCACCTGCGGCCGATGCCGCCGGCAAGATGGAAGAAGTGTTCGCGACCTTGCTTGTCAAGGAAATGCGACGCTCCTTGCCCGAAGGCTTCTTCGGTGGCGGTAGCGCCGGCGATGTGTACTCGGGTTGGATGGACGAACAAGTTGGTCGCTCGCTCGCCGAGCGTGATGCGCTGCACATGGAAGAGATGTTGCGCGCGTCGATCCTGCAGAAACAAACGGCCGCCAACCTCGCGACCGCCCAAGTGGAGATGCCCCAATGAGAACTGTACGCGCCTTGCTGAATGTCCTGGAACATGATGCACGCGAGGAAACGGTCGCGCAGAAGCGCCGTTTGGCCTTGGTCGAGCGTCAAGAGCAAGCCATTCGCCTGAACAAGCCCACCGAGTTGGATGCGGCGGTGGCCGAGATCGAGCGCGAGCTCGAAGCCCAAGGTCCGCGCGACCTGCGCCGGCTGCAGGCTCTGGTCGAGCTCTCCAAGCACTGGGGCTGCGATGCACGCGCCATGACGCTCGGCAGCGTGGCGGAACGCGCGGGCACTGACGGTGCCAAGCTCGGTGTGCTGCGCGGCGAACTGCGCGAAGCTACCTCGGCCGTGTTGCGCGAGAACCGGCGCCTGTCGGCGTTGGTGCGCATGCATCGCCAGATCGTGGAAGACGTGCTCGCCGGTGTCGTGGCGGGTGCTGGTACCGATGGTCGCCTTGTGGATGCGGAGGCCTGAGCTATGGCTGGCATCGGACTCAACACGGGCCTCAAGGCCTTGCTCACGGCGCAAGCTGCGCTCGAGACGATTGGTCACAACGTATCGAACGCCAACACGGCGGGCTACTCGCGTCAACGGCTCGATCTGTCGGCTTCGCCCTACTTGTTGGTGCGCGGTCTCAACATCGGTTCGGGTGTCGATGCGTTGCGCGTCATGCGCACCACCGACGCGTTGGTCCAAGCACGCATCGTGGCGCAAGGTGGCTCTATCGCCAAGCTCGACGCGCGCTTGTCGGGCATGAACCAAGTGCAAGCTCTGCTCGGCGAACCAGGTGAGTTCGGTCTCTCGAGCTTGATGCAATCGATGTACACCAGCTTCTCCAGCCTCGCGGCGGATCCGGAGGACTTGGTGCTGCGCACCAGCGCGGTGCAGTCGGCCGTGGCGACGACCTCGCAGATGAATCACTTGGCCTCGAGCTTTGCTGCCACCAAGGCGGATGTCGCCGGCCAGATCAAAGCCCAGGTCAAGCAAGTCAACTTGCTCGCGGACGATGTGGTGCGCCTCAACCAAGAGATCGCCAACACCGAAGCCGGTGGCTTGCCCGCGAATGACTTGCGCGACCAACGCGATGAGACCATTCGCATGCTGGGTCAGTACGTGAATGTCACCACCGCTGAAGCGGGCTTCGGCAAGATGACCGTGACGGTCGGTGGCCGCTTGCTGGTCGGCGCGAATCGCGCCTATGACTTGAGCACGCAAACTTCGCAGGCAGGCGATGTGTCGCTGCACCT
>CAIKQM010000270.1 GCA_903829565.1 uncultured Planctomycetota bacterium | reverse complement strand
CCACACCTCGGCGCTCTCGGTGGCGGCGTGCTCAGCGCGCGTGTCGTCGAGCCAACGCTGCAAGTGTTCGCGTGTGAGTTGCTGGGCAGCATCGACCTGCACGCGGCCGCTCCAGATGGCGAGCCCGGTTTCGCTCGCAACCAAATCCACTTCGATACCGGCACGCGCTTGGGGCCAGGTCGACAGCTCGGCCACCGTGCCCACGATGATGCCATCAAGGCGGTAGCGACGCGCCAGCTCGAGAATGGCCTCGGGCTTGCCGCGTCCGCGACGCAACGAGTCGTGCTGGGGCAACTCTTCCAAGTCAGCCGCTGTCAAAGACACGATCTCCCATGAGACCTGCGTCGACAACTCGGCAACGAAGCTGGCCTGCAGCTCCTTGCCATGATCGATCTCGATGGCTGCACCTTCGAAGGGCAGCACACCTACACGGCGCAACGAGTACGACCCGTAGTCGGAAGCCACACGAGCACGCGCCACAGGTGTGAGCTCGCTACGCGTAGCCGTGCACGCCATCAGGCCCAACACACATAGGAGTGCTGCTCTCACTGACCGCCTCCTTGGGGCGCGGGTGTGGCCGACTGCGTGGCCACCAAGTGCTCGAGTAGCAGCTTCTCGGCTTCGAGGCGCTTGATCTGGGCTTGCACCAAGCGACCGGACAGGTCACGCAGCTCGGCATCCTTGACATTGGTCTGGGTTTGAGCGGCGGTGGCTGCTGCACGCGCTTCGTCGCGTTCGGCTTGCAGCGCGGCCTTCTCCTTGCGTTCGAGATCTAGCTGCGCCTGGAGTGCTTGCACTTCCACCGTCAGCTGGTCCTTGTCGTCCATCGCTTTCTGATAGAGCTCCAGCAAGTACGTGCGGCTCCCATCGCGCTCGCCGACGGCGCGCACCGGCGCATCCGAAGTGCCGCTGGGAACCGTCGCGCCCGAGGCATCGACGACCGAACCATCACGCGCGTACAGGCGCGAAGGCTCACCCACAACAATCGAGCTGCGGACCGGAGCTTCCGTCTCAGGTTCATTGACGGTGGTCTTGCACGCGGCGCACACCACAACAAGGGCTAGCAGGGAGGTCTTCATAGTGCGTCTTGGATGGGACTTGGGGAGGATCAGGACTTGGGCAGCTCGAGCTCGACGAGCGTGATCTCGCCGCACGAGCAGGTGCATTCGATTGCCAACGCGCCGCCTTCGGCTTCCACTAGCCGTGCGCGCTTGGTGTGTTTGGCGGGCACAGTCGTGCCCGTGCGAGTGGCCGGCGCGGTTGCCGAGGGCAACGGACCTGTAGCGTCAACCACTTGATTGGACTTGAGGATGCGAGCTTCCATCGTTGTGTTCCGCCGAGGCTGTCAGGCCTCAAGCACGACCGCCGTTTCGTTGAGCAAAGCGGCGGTTCAAGCGATAGATCGCCGCACTGTGGATCTGACTGACACGCGACTCCGTCACGCCGATGATCTCGGCGATCTCTTTCAAGAGCAGACCTTCCGCCCAGTACAAGGTGATGACGGTCTTCTCTTGTTCGGGCAGTTCCTGGATGGCTTCCACCAGCAGTTGCTTCTGCTCGTCGAACTCCACGGAACCATGGGGATCTTCGCAACGCGGATCGCCAATCAAGGCCCCGAGACTCGTGCGTTCTTCGCCGCCAGAGTCCGCATCCAACGAACATTCGTGCGCTGCGCGCGCATCGGCCAAGATCTCTTCGATCTCGGACACATCCAGCGCCATCTCCTTGGCGATCTCTTCGGGCGTGGGCGCGACACCATGCTCGTGCGACAACCGCCGCACACAGGTCTCCACATCGCGCAACATCTCGCGCTGGTTGCGCGTCAAGGCATCGCGACGGCGCAGCTCATCCAACACCGCACCGCGAATCTTCGGGTACGCGTACGTCGAGAACTTCAGGCCGCGCTCGGGATCCCAGGTATCCGCAGCCTGCAAGAGGCCGATCATGCCGTAACCAGCCAAGTCCTCACGCTCCATGCCGTGCGGCACGCTCATGCGGCCCACCACATGCTTCAGGAGCGGCAGATGCTCCATCACAAGGGCGTCGCGCTGCGCCGGCTCGAGGCCGCGCGGGCGTGTCACTTGCCACTCAGGCACCGGCGTCTCCTCTCATGAAGGTCATGGGTTACTTGGTCGATGTCGCCTTGGCAGTGTGTCCAGCAGACTTGACGCGCAACTGGCGTGTGGCACTGAGGAGCCATCCGAAGCTGCGCACCACGAGCGTGGCAGCCAAGAAGGCGCCCAGGCCCCGCAAGCAGGCGACCCAGACCGGAACACGATGGAACAGCGACAGCAGCGCGAGGAGAGCCGCAGCGGCCACGGCGACATGAGTCCCCGCGGTAGCCCACTCTCTACGCAAGCCGTCTTTGGTCTTGTCGATCACGAGGCGGAAACCCTTGAGCAGGTGGCAACGGTTTCCCGGTTCGGGCACAAGCGCTCGAGACGCGATGCCAAGCGTCCTAGACAGCCCTGCAAGAGGCCTTGGGTGCTGGATAGCCCGGCGGAATCCGCTGCAAAGGGCTTCTGGAGGCGGCAGGCGAGCTCCACCAGCCCCGATGCGGGTAGCCACCCGGCTGACTTGGGCGAACGCGACAGAAAGCGCTCACAGACGGCACGCAACTTGGTGGCCACGCTATCGGCTTCTTCCAAAGATGCGGCGCGATTGACGATCACTTCAGGTGTGGGGATCTCACGACCCGTTTGTTCTCCAAAGCTGTCGAGGGCCTTCATCAAGCCGTACGCATCCGTCAGCGCGGCCGGATCCGGCGTCGTGACGAGGACCACATGATCAGCCACGGCACAGAACGACAGCGCATCGGCGCCAATGCCGGCTGCGCCATCGCACAGGACCAAGTCGTAGTGCACAGCCAGCTGCTTGAGTGTGCCCACCAAGCGCGCGCGCTCGAACGGTGCGAGTTCAGCCATGCGCGTCGTGCCTGAGGAACCACACAACACATCAAGGTTGGCTTCCACCGTCACGATGGCTTCGCGCGGATCGAGACCGGAGAGCAGCACGTCTTCCAAGGTGTGCGCAGGCGCGCGACCAAGGAGCACACCCACATCGGCAAGGCCCAAGTCAAGATCAACCAACAAGGTGCGGCGACCACGACGAGCGACAGCGAGCGCCGCGTTGACAGCCAACATGGTCTTGCCTACGCCGCCCTTGCCACCGGTGATGACGACAATGGGTGCGCGACGAGCGACATCCAACGAGGACTGTTTCATGCGAGTGCGCCTTGCAAGTAAAGATCCGCAGCGTGATCAGGAGCGGCACGATGGAAGCCCGCGTCGAGTTGCGCGCTAGTGCTGTAGAACGAGACGGGCAGGCCAGCCGTGAGCGCGGCCTCCAGCGTCGCGCCGGGCTTGGTGGTCTCGTCCAGTTTGGTGATGGCGCAGGCCGCAGGGGCTAGTGCTTGCCAGCGTTGGAAGCTGCGCGTGTGCGCATCCAACGCAGCCACCGCCGACAGCACGAGGTGCGTCGAAAGACGCAGCTTCGCAGACGCGTGCGCGAGGAAGGGTGCCAGCTGCGCGGTATCGCGCTCGGCATCACCCGTGGTGTCCACCAACACCAGGTCGGCACCATACAGATCCGCGATGTCCCACGCGGCCGCACCGCGCGGAGCGAGCAGAGGCAAGCCATGCGCACGCGCCACGGCGACCAAAGGCTCGACGGCGCCGGGACGGTCGCCATCCAAGGACACCAAGGCCACATTGCGACGTGCGGTACTCAAGCGCGCAGCCAAGCGCGCGACCAAGCTGGTCTTGCCGGAGCCCGTAGCGCCCACAAAGGCGACCACTTGAGTTGCACCGGCAACGCGCGGCAAGGCCACAGCCGGATACAAGGCTGCGATCGCCTCCGCAGCCAGGTCGAGCACATGGCCTTCGCCTGCACGGGCGTTGACGCTGGCACGAATGCGGGCGACGAACGACTCCGATGCGCCATGACGCACGAGCTTCTCGACCACTTCGCGCAACGGGTCGCGTGAGGTTGTCGCACGCCCCGCGGCCGGAGTCGTACGGGCAGCATCTTTGCGCACAACGGCCAGAGCCACATCACCGCCTGAGAGCACTTCTTGGCTAAGCACCACGGCTTGCTCGCCATGAGCAGCGCGTGCGCGTTCGAGAGCATCCATGAGGGAACGGCCTACGATGCGATCGATATGCATGATCAGTCCTCCATCCGCACAACGGCGGCAGTTTGGATAGAACGCGCGGGCGCAACTTCGTTGTAGGAGAGCACCGCGACCTTAGGCAGTGAGGTGCGCGCCAGCTCGGTCAAGAAGCGGCGCACATTCGAACGCACGAGGATGACCACATCCTTGCCGCCCTTCGTCGAGGTGGCGACGGAAGCTGCGGTGCGTTCCATGAGCTTTTGCAACCACGCGGGATTGACCATGGCCGCTTCGGGACCACCGGTGCCGTTGACGGCCGCCGCAAGGCGATTCTCGACCTCGGGATCCAGCGTGACCGCATGCACAATGCCATCACGATCCGCGTGCGTTTCGACCAAGGCACGCGCGAGGCGCATCCGCACAAGCTCGATCATCTGCTCGGGGTCCTTGGTCTTCGAGCTGTTGTCAGCGCAGGCTTCCAAGATCGCCGGCAAGTTGCGCACAGCGACGCCTTCGCGCAGCAGGCCGCGCAACACGCGCTGCACATCGCCGTAGCTCATCTTCGAAGGGATGAGTTCATCGACAACGGCCGGTGAAGTTTTCTTGACAGCGTCAACCATCTCTTTGATGTCGTCGCGCGTCAGGATCTCGCCGATTTGCGCGCGTAGCGTTTCGGACAGGTGCGTCACCAGCACGCTGGTGGGGTCCACGACGGTGAAACCGCGCACTTCGGCCTCGTCACGCACCGACTCGGCAATCCACCAGGCCGGCAAACCAAAGGCGGGGTCCTTCGTCTCCTTGCCGCGCACCTTGCCCGTGACACCCCCGCCATCCATGGCAAGGAACATGCCCGGCTCGATCTCGCCGTGCGCGACTTCGTGTCCGCCGACAAGTACGCGATATCCGTTCGGTGCAAGCCGAATGTTGTCCTTGATGCGCACCGGAGGCAGCACCACGCCTTCCTTGAGGGCAAAGCGTTTGCGCAGTTGTTGGATGTGATCGAGGATGCCGGTG
>CAIKQM010000269.1 GCA_903829565.1 uncultured Planctomycetota bacterium | reverse complement strand
CCGGCAGTTGCTTCTTTGGAAAGCGCAGTGTGGGTGCTGCGAAGTCCACTGCAAACGGCTGGAGCAGCGGCGTCTCCGGTCGCCCGAACCACACGGTGTAGGACCCATCAATCACATCATCGAAGCGCCAGTAACCCGCTGGATTCGTGCGTGTCTCGCGGCGCAGCTTGTCGCTGCTTTCGAGCACCACCAACACACCTTCGGCTGCTGCATGATCGGTGTCGATCACTTCGCCATCGATGAGTCCCGGCGGATCCAAGCGCAGAACCACATGGCTATCGGGAGAGGTGCGCACCAGCACCACATCCGCGCGCGTCGAGTTGCAACCTGCAGCTTGTGCACGCACGAGGTAAGCCGCCAGCGGCAGGTCCTCGACGACGAACTCACGCTGGTCGGCGCTGTAGTCCACTTGCACGCGCCGTGCGCGATCACGCCCTGCCAGCCACGGATGCGGCTCCAAGATCAACGACCATTGCGCCGGCATCGTCAAGCGCGGCGACAGCGTCAGTTCGCCGCGCAAACGCCCGCGCCCGTCAAAGCGGTTGGCCGTCGTCAGTGCAGCGTTCGCGGGGCGTTGCTCTGCACCTGCAGCGAGCGCCACAGTCTCTGCGGACGTCGGCAATGTATGAGACGCGTTAGGCGTCGCCGCGGATGTATGCGGGCGTGGCCCACCGGCCAACACGAACCACAGCACAACCGCAACGGCGACTGTCGCCAACAGCCACCAGATCGCGCGACCATGCTTGGCGCGCACCTCAGCGTAGGGGTAGTCTCTCACGTCGCCCACGATCCTAGCCCTGCGCCAGCCTGCCATGAACTACCTACTGCGTGTGATCGCTCTGTTTGCCTTGGCCCTGTCGGTCGGGCCCGCCTCGCTTGCAGCGCAGGATGGGCGCGTGATCGTTCTAGGCTTCGACGGCGCCGATGCCGAGCGAGCGCGCGTCATGATGGACGCTGGGCGCTTGCCCAACCTGACCAAGCTGCGCGACCAAGGCACCTTTGCGCCGCTGCACTCGACTGTGCCGGCGGAGTCGCCGGTCGCATGGGCCACCGCAAATTCGGGTGCCAATCCGGCCAAGACTGGCATCCCGGGCTTCGTGAAACGCAGCTTTGCGGATGGCTTGCCGGCCCCCGATCTGGGCTTCAAGGCCAGTGAGTCACGCGCACTGGACGAGGCCGTGGAGGGCGGACTTGTGGGCTTCCTCGCGTCCACTTCGCCGGTCGAACGCGGGGGACTCGTCGGTGGGGCGGCCTTGTTGGTGTTCTGGGCACTCTTCGCTTTGTTGCTGAAGCTACGGGCCAAGGTCGCGTTTGTGCTGGCGCTGCTGTTGGGGCTGTTGGGTGCGGCGGGTGCGGTGATCGCAGGCCGTTGGTTGCCGGAACGCATCGAGGGCATCGTCACCAACCCCACGCAAACCAGCGAGTTTTGGGAAGACGCTGCACGTGCAGGTGTGAAGAGCGTCGTCATTGATGCGGCGATGAGCTGGGA
Source organism: uncultured Planctomycetota bacterium (assembly GCA_903829565.1). GTDB lineage: Bacteria > Planctomycetota > UBA1135 > UBA1135 > SXXH01. The sequence continues at coordinate 3,290 of CAIKQM010000269.1, read as the reverse complement.
TCGTCCCGCGGTGGACAATCTGGAACTGCTGGCTGGCTTGGGCGTGCCGGATGCGCGCGGTCAGTACGGAGATTGGTTCATCTACACCGACGCGCAGAATGTCTTCCAACGTGCGCCGCTTGGCACAGCGACCTCTACCGGTGGCAAGGTGTTCCGCGTCGATTTCCGCGAAGGGCGTGCCAAGAGCTTTGTCTACGGGCCGCTCGATCAAAAGAAGATTGGCGAAGCGCGCGAGGAACTAGCCGAGATCGCCGACAAGCTCGGTCGTCCGGGCTTGTCTGATGCGCGTGTCGATGAGCTGCGTGCTCGCCGCGAACAGTTGGACCAGACGATCTTGCCGCGCTTGCTGGCCTTGGACGGCACCGAAGAAGGGCGTGTGTCACTTCCGCTTGACATCACCGCGGATGGTGAGGCGTGGAAGGTGGCGATCGGTGGCCAAGAGCAACGCCTGGCGGTGGGGCAGTGGTCCGATTGGTACCGACTGACCTTTGAGATCGATCCCTTGCTGAAAGTGCGTGCCATCACGCGCGCCAAGGTCACCAAGGGCAAGCCCTTTGAGCTGTATGTGGACATGCTGCATCTCGATCCTGCCGACGCACCGCGCTGGCAGGCGGTGTCGCGTCCGCACAACTTTGGTGCGGACCTCTGCGAGCAAATCGGCGAGCCCTACGAGACGGTCGGATGGGCTTGCATCACCATGCCGCTCAAGGACCGGCGCATTGACGCCGTGACCTTCTTGCAAGACATCGAGTTCACCGCCCGCTGTCGCGAGAAGTTGATCATGGGCGCACTCGAGCGCGGAGCGCGCTTGGTGGTTGGCATCGAGAGCACTCCGGATCGTGTGCAACACATGCTCTATCACCTCGATGATGCCGAGCATCCGGGACATGATCCCGAGTTGGCCGCCACGAAGACGCTGTTCTTTGGCCGTGAAATCGAGCTGCGCGATGCCATCGAGCGCTCGTACGAACAGATGGACGAGCTGGTGGGCAAGGTCATGGCCAAGCTCGCGCCCAACGACATCTTGCTGGTGGTCGCGGACCACGGCTTCCAGTCTTTCCGCCGTCAAGTGCACTTGAACACTTGGTTGGCTCAAGAAGGCTACTTGACGCTGCGCGACGGCGTCTCGCTCGGTGATGCGGGTGACATCGGTGCGTATGTCGACTGGACACGCACGAAGGCCTACGCGATCGGTTTGGGCACCATCTACCTGAACCTGCAGGGGCGCGAACGTCTGGGCACCGTAGCTCCTGAAGACGCGCCCGCGCTGTTGGATGAGCTGATCGCCAAGCTCAAGGCCATGAAGGACGGCAACGGCTCGCCTGTGCGCACCGTGTACAAGTTGGCCGACATTCATTCGGGCAAGCATCTGGAAGACGAAGCGGAGCTGTGCGTGGGCTTCGAAGGCGGTTGGCGTGCCTCGTGGGCCACGACGAGCGGCGGCATTCGCTTGAGCGAGCAAGACGGCAAAGTCGTGCCTGCTTCGCCCTTCGAGGACAACTTGAGCCCGTGGTCCGGCGACCACGTCTCGGTCGCAGGCGACTTGGTGCGTGGCATCTTCTACAGCAATCGCAGCGTCACCCTGCCGCCGGAGGGACCTGATCTGTTGCACCTCGCGCCCACCGTGTTGACGCTGCTTGGTGTGCCCGTGCCCGCGCAGTGCGATCGTCCCGCTTTGCCTGTGCAGCGGTAAGACCTCACCGCGATGACCATGCACTCACTGCGCCCAACTGAGCTCAAGGCCCGCCTCGAAGCGGGGGAGAAGCTGGTGCTGTTGGATGTGCGTGAGCCCGAGGAGCATGCCCTCGGTGTCCTGCCGGGCTCGACCTTGTTGCCGCTTTCGGAACTGTCGTTGCGGGTCCAAGAGCTCGATCCGGAGGCCCCCACTGTGTGCATCTGTCACCACGGGGTGCGCAGCGCCTCGGTGGCCAGCGCCCTAGACCGTTTGGGCTTCGAATCCGTCTGGAACCTCGTGGGAGGCGTCGAGCGGTGGTCGCGAGAGGTGGACCCGAGCTTCCCGCGCTACTGAGTTTTGCGCTGTTTGGCGCACATCCTTGACGCGCCCTTAGGCTGCCTAGCTAGAATCCGGGTCTCAAACGCCCGAGTCCGTGTCGCGCCCTGACGCTCGAACGGCCAACAACTCGACGCATACCTAACCCGACTCGCCGCACGCCCAACCTGGTGGTGCGCGACTTCTCAACCCGAGACCTCTCCCTTGCCGGCGCCTATGCGCCGCGCGCTTCAGCGACTCTCCATGACGAATCAAGATCTCATCGAACGCATCACTCGCTCTCTCGCTTACATGTTGCGCCACCAGCCCGAGGAGTTCGACCTGCGCGTCGACCAATACGGCTGGGCGGATCTGGGTGAGGTCGTCCATGCGCTTACTGAAAAGCTGGGCGAGCCTATTGAGGCCGCTGATGTGCAAGCCGCTGTCGACTCCGGCGACCGTCGCCGCTACGAAGTGCGCGACGACAAGGTGCGTGCGCTCTATGGCCACTCGATTCCGATCGAGCCCGGTGAGCCGAGCGAACCGCCCGAGGCCGTCTATGTAGGCGTGTCGCGCCCCGATGCCGAACGCGCGCGTCGTCACGGTCTGCGCAGCGGCCGTCGCCGCTTCCTGCACCTCGCGGCGAGCGAAGAAGATGCCGTCGAGATGGGGCGTCGTTTGGGCCGCGAGTACGCGGTGGTGACCGTGCGTGCACGCGAAGCCAGCGCTGCTGGCATTCACTTCTACGATCGCTACTCGCTGTGGTTGTCGGACCCGGTGCCCACCGAGTTCCTCGATGTGGGCGAGGTGCGCACCGATGGCTTCGAGCTCGAGCGTCGTCCGCAAGCTCCGCGTGATGACCGCCGTCCGCACCGTCATGAGCGCCATGAGCGTGGCGGAGATCGCGGTGGTGAGCGCCGCGAGCAGCGACCTGCTGCTGCGCAAGCGGCCAAAGTGCACGCCAGTGGCGAGTACGACTCTGGACGTGATGCTGACGCACCGCGCGAGGACGTAGGCGCTGCGGATGAGCGTGGTGGCGATAGCCGTCGCCGTCGTCGCGGCCGTCGTGGTGGCCGTGGCCGCCGCGAAGGTGGTGAAGGTGGCGGCGAGCAAGGCGAGATGCGCGACCAGCCGCGCGAAGCATCGCGCGACCAGTCGTGGGGCGATGAAGGCCCCTCGGATGCGCGTCGTGACGAGCCGCGCCGTGACGAGCGCCCGCGCAGCGATCGCGGCCCGCGCGACGACTATCGTCGTGATGAGCCTCGCCGTGAGGAACCCCGTCGCGACGAGCCCCGTCGTG
>CAIKQM010000268.1 GCA_903829565.1 uncultured Planctomycetota bacterium | reverse complement strand
GATTCGTTGACGCGCTTGCAGCTGCGCGCCGAGATCCATCGCCTGTGGAAGCAAGAGGGCATGACCATCCTGTTCGTCACGCACGATGTGGAAGAGGCCTTGCAGCTTGCCGATCGCATCGTGGTGATGGAGCCGCGTCCCGGTCGCATCAAGGAGATCGTGCCCGTGACTTTGCCGCAGCCGCGCACGAGTGCCACGCCGGGCTGGGCGGAACTGGAAGAGCGCCTCTATCGCTTGCTGGGTGTGCGCGCATAATTGCGGGCATGCCCGAGCTGCCGGAGGTAGAAACGACGATGCGTCTGGTGCGCCCGCTTGTGGTGGGCCGCACCATCCAACGCGTGGAGTGCACTTGGCCGCGCACCGTCGAGGGCGACGTCAAGGCCTTTGCGCGTGCCGTGCAGGGGCAGCGCATTACACAGGCGTGGCGGCGCGCCAAATGGATCGTGTTGGACTTGGAGGGCCCGGCGCGCGCAGCGCGGCACATGCTGGTGCACTTGCGCATGACGGGGCGTTTGGTGGTGGAGCCCACACGCCAAGCAGCTCCGGCGTGGTGGAAGGTCGGGCTGCACTTGGATGATGGCCACACGCTGTGGTTCTTGGATGTGCGCAAGTTCGGTCGCGTGTTGGCGCGCTCGGCGTCCATCCCCGAGTTTGCCGACCTCGGCCCGGAGCCGTTGTCCAGTACTTTTGACGGCGCGTGGTTGCACACGTCTTTGCAGGCGCGGCGGCGCGCCATGAAACCGTTGCTGCTCGATCAGACCTTCTTGGCCGGGCTTGGCAACATCTATGTGGATGAGTCGTTGCACGCAGTCGGCTTGCACCCGCTGACCAACAGCGCGCGCGTGTCGTTGCAACAGGCGCAGGAGCTTGCACTCGTCATCAAGCGCGTGCTGGCCGAGGCGATCGAGCGCGAGGGCAGTTCCTTTGACTCGTTCTACCGCACGCCCGAGGGCAATCCGGGCTCGTACCAAGCCCAGTTCCAAGTCTACGGACGCGATGGGCAAGCGTGCCGCCGCTGCGGCACGACCATCAAGAAGCTGGTGGTCGGCCAACGCGGCACACATGTGTGCCCGCGCTGCCAACCACTACGTCAGAAACGCAACTAGCGCGCCGCGCGGGCAGCCTTGATGGCGGCGTTCTCCGGCCACATGGCCGCGCACAGCACGAGGTACATGCTCACATCGTCTTTGGGGAAGCTCTTGTCGAGCACCGCGATGGCATCGCTGACCTTCGCCGTATCCGGCTGCACGGCTTGGATGTCTTCGATCATGCCGTCTTGGTGCGGCACGCCGGTGGCGTCAAGAAAACCTGTCACGAGGGCCTTCTTGTGGCGCAACAGATACGCGCCCATCAGCTCGTAGGCCAGCTCTTCGTTGGCCGCTTGTTCGACGATCATGCGCGCGCGCTTGGCGCGTTGGGCCATCGGCAGCTTTTGGATGGCTTGAGGACGGAACTTGAGCGACTGCGCAACTTCGCGGTCGAGCGGACCGAACCCCTGCACTTCCAGACCGGAGTAGATCTCCAGGAAGCGCTCGGTGGACAGGGTCTTCAGGTAGGGGATGGCGGCTTGCATGCGGGCAGCAGTCTAGCAAGCAGGCGCGCGAATCAGCGAGAGCGGATGAGGGAGAGCACCTCGCGCCGTGCGGCATGGTCATGCTCCCACACGCCTTGGGCCACCATCGTGACCATGGTGCTGGAGGGCTGCTTGGTGCCGCGCATCTTCATGCAGTAGTGCTGCGCTTCGACCAGCACCAGCACCGCATCGGCCTCGACATGGGTCATGAGCGCTTCGGCGATCTCGCGCGTCATACGCTCTTGCACTTGCGCACGACGGGCGTAGACCTCGACCACGCGCGCCAGCTTGGACAGGCCCACCACGCGGCCCTTCGGCAGGTACGCGACATGCGCGCGGCCGATGAACGGCAGCAAGTGGTGCTCGCACACGGACGCGAAGCGAATGTCCTTCAACAGGACCAGGCCGCTGTCGCCGACTTCGAAGGTGCGCGCGAGATGCTCGCCTGCGTCTTGTTCGCGACCGGCGAGCACCTCGGCGTACATCTTGGCCACGCGGCGCGGTGTGTCGAGCAGGCCTTCGCGATCAGGGTCTTCGCCCAACGCGGCCAAGAGTTCGCGCACGGCGCGTTCGGCCCGCGGCAGGTCGACCAGACTCGATCCCACCAGAGCCGGCGCGGTCAGCCGCGTCTCGTCCTCGTGATGGTGGTCATGACAGCTGCCGTTACCGTTGCGAAAGACGATCATGTGGAGGCTCCCGGAGGCACGAGTACGCCCTGCAGCTAGCTCCGGATTCAGGGCTCCGAGTTGGCGGCATCCCCGCGAGGGTCT
>CAIKQM010000267.1 GCA_903829565.1 uncultured Planctomycetota bacterium | reverse complement strand
GGCCGCATGCGCTGGCTGAGCGCAGGACTCGCTCTCGCGCTGTGCGCACCGCTGGCGTGGTCGACCCGCGAGCGCATCGCAGTGTGGAGCAACGAGCAAGTGTTGTTCACGCAGGCCTCGGCCGAGAGCCCGCGTGCCCCCGATGCGCAATGGCAGCTGGGACGCGTAGAGCTGGAACGCTACCGCGCCACCGGCGATGTGCGCGCACTGCGCGCATCGCAAGCAGCCTTTGATCGCGCGATGGACTTGCTCGCCGCGGCCAAGCGCGGCGATGGCACGTTGTTCGCCACAGGCGAGGACTTCCTCCAGACCAATGTGGGCTATGCGTGGGCCTTGATTCACGAGGCAGAGATCGATGCCTACCACGATTACGACACACCGGCTGGCATCTTCCGCACGGTGCTCGACCGCAAGAGCGATGCCGAGGAGGCTTGGACAGGCTTGGGCGTGGCGCTCATGTTGTCCAATGATTTTGACGGAGCACGCAACGCGCTTGAGCGTGCCCTGCAAGCCAACCCGCGCTATGCCGAAGCCCACGAGAACCTGGGCTTGCTGCTAGCCCGCAAGGGTGATGTGGCGGCAGCCAGAGCCAGCTTTGAGGCCGCACTCGCCTTGCGCCCCGGCAACGTGCGCACGCAGCTGCGCTTGGCTGGCATGCTGGAACGCGCAGGCGAGCCGCAAGCAGCCCTGCAACTGATCGAACAAGTAGTGCGTGACCATGCGCGTGATCCGCGCCCGATGGTGGCCCGCTCGCAGCTCAAGGCTGCGGGTGGCGACTTGCCCGCCGCACTGCTTGATGCAGACGCCGCCATTGCCTTGAACAACGAGTCCGGCGACGCGCACTTGGCGCGTGCGCGCATTCTGGCCGTACGCGGCGAGACCAACGCCGCACTGGTGTCCGCCCGCCGCGCCTGCGACCTCCTGCCAAGTAATTTTGACGCGCATTACTTGGCTGCGGCCCTGCACGGCCAATTGGGCGAGACCTATGCAGCCGTGCCCTACCTTGTGCGTGCATGGACCAGCCGCGGTTCCAGCGCCAAGCCTGTGGAAGCAGCTCTTGAGCGTGCGCTCGATGAGTACGAAGCGCTGAGCGCCACGAGTCTTGTGGCCATGGCGCGCGCCGACGGCGACCGCAATGATGCTGCACGGGCGCTTAAATGGGCTGATCGTGCCGCTGCACGCTATCCCGCAGAGGCCGAGGTCGCGCGTACGCGCGCGGAACTGCTGCGGCGCTTCGAACGCACGAATGAGGCGCTGGCCGAGTGGCAACGCGTGTGCAGCTTGGACCTCAAGGATCCTTATGCCGCCGAGGCCTGCGCCAAGCTGCAACTGGATCTGGGCGATGTAGAGGGCGCCAAGGAATCGCTACGTGCCGCACTCCAACGCGCACAGTCGTTGCCCGATCTCAAGGAGCGCCGCGCCACCACGCAGCGCATTGAAGTCGCTCTCGCTCGTTTGTGAACGTGCGAGAGACTAGTGCGCGAGCGTGATGCAGTCCGTCGAGAACACCGGGCCCTCGACGCAACACTTGGCGTTGCTCCACGAACCGAGCGGACCCTCGGGACGCGTGGGGACAGGGCAGCCGTTGCAGATACCGACCCCGCAACCCATCATCGACTCGAGCGAGAGCCAACAAGGCAGTTGCTGCTGCCGCGCATAGGCTTCCACGGCTTCGAGCATGCGCTCCGGCCCGCAGGCCAGCAATCGCACGCGCTTGGGCAACACACCTTGCGCCTGCAAATGCTCGAGCAGCTGTAGCACGTGGCCCTTGAGGCCCGCGCTGCCATCCATCGTGCAGGTCTCGACGCGTACGCCCAAGGTGCGGAACGCCTCGAGGTCGTACAGCAAGCCTTGCTTGGCCGCACCGTAGAGGATGGTCAGCTTGGACGCGGGACAAGGCGCGTGCCCATCCATCCCGCGCAGTGCTTGCTCGACGCCCATCCAAAACGGCGCGGAGCCAATGCCGCCAGCGAGCATCACCCAAGGATCACCTTCGCCATCCAAGGTCGGCCAACCGTTGCCCAACGGACCAATGGCGCGCAACTTGGTGCCAGGCGTGCAAGCCGCCAGCGCCTTCGTGCCCTGCCCCATCACCTTGATGAGGAACTCCATCTCGTCGCCCTCTTGGCGGTACAACGAGAACGGCCGCGGGATGGCGGGTGACAAGCGATCTTCACGCCGCAGCATCCAGAACCGCGCCGCGCGCAACGGCGGCTGCGGCGTCTCTGTCTTGATGCGCAAGATGACACCATCGTCCCCGCACGGCGTGACTGAGACGCACACAGCGGCGAGCGAACGAGCATCAGACGGGGGCGCGGGCATGGTGCGAGATGCTACCGTCCCGCCTCCATCCGGACGAGCGCCATGCAGCACCAGCACCCGACCTTTGAGGACATCGTCACCAAACGCCGCCCCGTGGAAGTGATCGCCGAGGACGACGCCCACCTGGCGTTCCTCTCACCCACCCCCTACCGCCCCGGCCACATCGTGGTGGCGACGAAGAAGGTGGTCCCCTACCTCTACGACCTGAGCGCGGACGAGCATGCGCGCCTGTGGAGCTTTGTGCGCCAGGTGGCGGTGCTGCAGAAGGAGCGCCTCGGTTGTGAGCGGGTGTGCACGGGGGTGATTGGGTGGGTGGTGAGGCATGTGCATGTGCACTTGGTGCCGACCGATGCGGATGGGCAGTATCCGGGGTTGCCGGGCGTGGTGGCGGAGGAGGGGGAGTTGAGGAGGTTGGGGGAGTTGCTGAGGCAAAAGTGATACTGGCGTAGACGAGTGTGCAGAGATTGGAGCGGCCTGCGTATCTCGTGTGTCAAAACCACCCGGATTCCGTCCCGCACTCAATACCGCGTACGTCTGGCTGGAATTAGCCCGAGATTGCCGAGCGCCGAGCGCAACTTTCAGCCGCCACACGCTGCGTTGTGCGGCCATTGAGGCGGGTGCCTGAGCAACGCTCTACCGGCCTGACGCACACGCCCAGACCTAGACCTGGAAGCAAACCAAGTCAGCTTTCACAGGCTACGTACGGTCACCAGCGCGCACGGCCCTCCTAAGCCCGTTGCGCCACGCCAAGTCGTGCACACTCGTCTGGGCCAGTATCACCGGCCGCGCCGGTACACCACCTGCGTCTTCGACTTCCCCGTCGCGTCATACATCATCCACTCACCCTCACACCACCCATCCATATAGCTGCCCACCTGCGCCAACGTTCCATCGCTGCGCCACTGCTTCCACAAACCATTGGGCTTGCCATTCACAAACGGCCCCTCCTCGCTCTTCGCCCCATTGGGATGAAAGAACGACCACACACCCGTCTCGAGCCCGCGCTCAAAGCGCCCGCTCTGCAACGGCACATCGCCTGTAGCGCGGAACTCCCAAGGCCCGTGGCGTTGGTCGTCGACGTACGCGCCTTTGGAAGCGAGGGTCCCATCTGCGTGCCACTCTTGCCAATCGCCTTGACGCGACCCCTGCTTGTACTGGCCGGTGGACTTGAGCTTGCCGTTGGCATGCCACTCGGTCCACACGCCGCTCTTCTGGCCGGAGGCATAGGCGCCTTGCGTGGCCTCCGTGCGGTCCTCGTGCCACGCCACCCAAGGCCCATCCAACTTGCCGGCCACATAGGTGCCGCGCGCCTTGGGCTGGTCGCTGTACATCCAGTTCCAAGTCCACTCGCCCACAGGCACGCCTTGTTCGAACGCACCACGCTGCGCGAGACGGCCACTCTCGCGCCAAAAGGTCCACTCACCGTGCGCCAAGCCAGCTTGGAAACTGCCCTCAGATTCCTTGCGACCGTTGGCGTACCACCAGGTCCACGCGCCGGCCTTGAGGCCATGCGCCCACGCGCCTTCGTGATCCTTCGCGCCATCGGGGTACCACGCACGCTCCATGCCGTGCGTCACCCAAGTGCCGTTGGCCTGGATCTCTTCCACCGCGAGCATCGGGCGTCCGCTGGCGAACAACTGCTCGCGCATGCGCGGAGCTTGCGGCTCCTCTGCAGCGCACAGCAACCACAAGGCAGCCAAGCACAGGCTCATGCGAACACTCCCGCCAGAGGCTCATAGCGTTGACCAAGCACGGTCTCGTTCTTCACGCCGAACCAGCTATCGAGCACCGTGGCGTACGCGCGACGGAAGTCGATGGTGTGCTTGAGATCGCCTTCGACAAGATCCGCGAGCGACGGATGCTTGCCGTGTAAACCACCCTTGACAGGCGATCCCAGATAGAACATCGGACCGGCAGTGCCGTGATCGGTGCCCATCGACGCGTTGTCGGCGACACGGCGACCGAACTCGCTGAACACCAGCACTGCGATGTTGTCACCCGCAGGAGTGCCGCGCACATCAGCGAGGAACGCGGACAAACCAGTGTCGAGCTCCGACATCAGCTTGTCGTGGCGATAGACCTGATTGGCGTGCGTGTCATAGCCCTGGTGCGTCACGGACATGACCGTGACACCAATGCGCGACTGCAACAAGGCCGCAGCCGTCTGCAGGTCCTGTCCCAAGTCGTGCTTGGGATAGGCCACGCGCGGCTTGTACTCCGCAGCTGCGCGACGAATCTCGCTCGAGCTGGCTTGTGCATTGCGCACCACCGAGCGGATCTGCTCGAGCGGATGGCCCGCCTCAGGACGCCGCATGCCGCCTTCGCGCGCAATGTCGGCACCGTTCTCAGCCCAACGATACGGCGGCGGTTGATCAAAGCACACCACCGCATGCGAGCTGCTCTTGAGCGAGTACGGCAACGACTGCCCCACATGCACCATGTGCGGGATCTCGCGATCCTTGGGGTATTGCTCGGCCATCAAGCGCGCCACCCAACCATCACCGGAAGCGCGACCAGAGTGGCGCGCGGTGTGCCAGATGTCTTGCGAAGTGAAGTGGCTG
>CAIKQM010000266.1 GCA_903829565.1 uncultured Planctomycetota bacterium | reverse complement strand
GTTCGGCTTGGAAGCGCAAGGTCAAGGCTTGTTGACGGGCCGCGCCTTCGCGCAGGTGTGCTGCATCGACGAGCCCGATCGAGGACAAGACCGAGGAGACTTGCACGTTGTGCTCGGACTGCAAGACCAGCAGTTGTGCTTGGGCAGCCAAGGCCGCCGAACGCGCAGCAGCAGCTACATCCTCTTGGCGCTGCGCGACATGATTGGCTTCGGCATAGCGCGCCTGTGCGACGGTCTCTTCGAGTTCACGCACGCGCAGCAGACGCGCCAAAGGGAAGTGAAACTTGTGGCCCATGGTTCAGCCTCACGCTCCTGGTGCGCCGCGTGCGACGAGCGCCAACAGCTCTTTGGTCTCGGCCAGCGTGGTGGTTTCGCGCACACCTTGCCGCAAGAACGCTTCGATGGCCGGCAAGCGTGCGAGTGCTTGATCCAGTCGCGGATTGCCGCCCGCTTTGTAGGCACCGATCTCGATCAGGTCCTTGCCCTCTTTGTGAGCCGCCATCCACGAACGCATGTGCGTCGCGCAGGCAATGTGCTTGGCATCGGCCAGGTGCGGCATCAAACGCGACAACGAGGCCAGCACATCAATCGCGGGCCAATGACCTTGTTGCGCCAGTTGGCGTGACAAGTACACGTGACCATCCAACAAACCGCGCAGCGTGTCGCTGACCGGGTCATTGGGATCGTCGGCGTCGAGCAACACCGTCAACAGCCCGGTGATCGTGCCTTTGGTTGTGCGTCCCATGCGCTCGACGATCTTCGGCACCGTTGCAAAGAAGCTCGGCGGGAAGCCCCGCACCGTCGGTGGTTCGCCAGCAGCCAGACCGATCTCGCGCGCCGCAATGGCAAAGCGCGTGATCGAGTCCATGACCAACAACACATCGAGACCTTGATCGCGGAAGTGTTCCGCGACTGTGCAAGCCACGAAGGGCGCCATCCAGCGCTCAATCGGTGCCTTGTCCGAAGTCGCCACGACGAGGACCGACTTCTTGCGACCTTCCTCACCGAGGACTTCGTGCACAAAGCCAGCCACTTCACGGCCTCGTTCGCCGACGAGGCACACGACGACGACATCTGCGTTCGTGCCGCGCACCACTTGGCCCAGCAGCGTGGACTTGCCCACACCGGAACCGGCAAAGATGCCGAGTCGTTGACCTTTGCCCAGCGTGTTGAGGCCATCGATGGCGCGCACACCGGTTTGCAGAGGTTGATCAATCAAAGGCCGCGACAGCGGATCGGGTGCATCCGCGCGCACGGGGCGTGTTTCGCGCCGCGACAACTCGCCTAGACCGTCCAACGGTTTGCCGAAGCCATCCAGCGTGCGACCCAAGAGGAAGTTCCCCACCGGTACGGTGAAGGAGCGACCGAGGGCCACGACTTCTTGTGCGGGTGCAATGCCCGCCACATCTCCATGCGGCATCAACAACGTAGCCGCGCCGCGAAAGCCCACGACTTCCGCATCGACTTGCGTGCCATCACCGCGACGAATGCTGCACAACTCGCCCACCGCCGCAGGTACTCCATGCGCGGAGACGAGCACACCGGAGACCTCTTCTACACGACCGCGGAAGACCGGCTGTGCAGCCGCGTCCACCAAAGCTGTCGCGCGTGCAAGGTCCAGACGTGTCACGAGGGCAAGTCCTCGCTCAAGCGGCGTGCAACAGCTGCGAGGGCTGCATCCAGTTCGCGCACCACCGTGCCGCGCGCCGTGGTGACATGCACATCGCCACGCGCCACTTCGACATCGGCTTGCAGTTCGGTGCCCGCGCGGAAGGGCAAGCCTTCCAAGCGCGCCAGATCGGCCGGGTGCAAGTGCACCACACACGCACCGCG
>CAIKQM010000265.1 GCA_903829565.1 uncultured Planctomycetota bacterium | reverse complement strand
GGCGCATGGCTGTGTCCTGTTGCGTTGCTCGTGAAGGTCCCGGGCCGCGCCTCGCGGCCCTTACACCTCCTCAGGACGGACAGCGCGGCCTCGTGGAACGAAAACCGCAACACAGCCATGATTCGACCTAAGTAGCTTATTTTCAGCTATTTAGGTTTCCCGTCAGCCCTTCTTCTCATCCTTCTTAGGAGCCGGCGGAGTGGTGATCTCCTTCCAGGCCGCATCGCCGCGCTTCACAAAGTCCGCCGGGTCCTTCTGCCACTTGGCGCGCGTGTCCGCGAAGAAGCTCTTGTAGAAGAGGTAGAGCTTGCCATCACGCACCACGAAGGACTCGGGATCAACCTCGACCTTGTCCTTGCTCGGGATCGCGTAGGCGCACCAACCGCCGTATTGAGGCTCGAACTTGGCCGGTTCCTTGAGAAAGGCCTCCTTGTTCTTCTCCGTAGCAAAGCGATAAGTCACGCCTTCGTGCGTGGCGGTGATCTTGTCGCTGCCCTTTTGCGCCTTGCTACCGCCCTCGGGGAAGTAGGCGACGGGGTCCCAGCCTTGAATGGCGAGCCCCTTATCCAAGTTGAGGTGCGTGGTGTCGCGCTTGGCCTGAGCCCACAACGACACCGGCAGAAGCGCGAGAGCCATCACTACGAAAAGAGAGAGCGTGCGTGTCATGCACGCAGGATAGCGCGTAGGGCGCTGGCTTAGAACCGCAACTGCAACAGGGACACATCGTCCTCGAACTCGGCGCGGCCTTGGATCTCCTGCATGGCGGCGTGGATGGCGTGCGGGTTTCCGCCTGTGCCGGCGACGCGTGCCACGACTGCGGCGAACTCGTCGTACTCCATGCGGCGGCCACCGAGTTCGACCTCGTAGATGCCGTCGCTGAAGATGTGCAGCAATGACCCAGGCGGGATGGGAGTGTGCTGCGCGTCGAACTCCATATCAGGCACCATGCCGATGATGGGGCCGGCCGAGAGGACTTCGTGGTGCTGGCCCTCAGGCGTCACCAACACGGCGCCATGATGGCCGCCGCTGGCGTGGCGCAGCACACTTTCGTGCGCGTCAAAAACGCCATACCAGATGGTGAAGTACATCTCGTTCTGCGACTCCATCTGGAAGGCGCGATTCAAAGCGGCCAACACCGACTCGGGTGAGTGGAAGTCCGTGTCGGGCAAGGTCTGCGAGCGAATGACATTCATCGCCGAGGCCGACAACAGCGCGGCGCCCACGCCGTGACCGCATACATCGAGCAAGTACACGGCCATGTGGCGTGTATCGAGCCAGTGGTAGCCGAACGCATCGCCGCCCAACGAGGTCGAGGGCGTGTAGGTCCAATCGATGCGCACGGGGCCTTCGTGCAGGCGTTGCGGCAAGAGTGACGCGACATACGCGGCAGCCTCGCGCAATTCGGCGGCCAAGGCCTCTTGGCTGGCGACCAAGGCCGCGTAGGTGCGTTGCTCTTGATCGCGCAGTTGCTTCTTCTCGAGCGATGCACCCACACGCGCGCGCAGCAGTGTGGGGTTGAAAGGCTTGGGCAAGTAGTCCTCGGCGCCGGCCTCAATGCAGCGCACCACGCTGGACAGCTCATCGAGTGCGGACACCATGATGACAGGCACATGGCGCAAGGACTCATCGGCCTTCATGCGCAGCAAGACGCCATAGCCGTCGAGCTCGGGCATCATGATGTCCAGCAACACCAGGTCGTACGGCGCGTCAGCGAGCTTCGCGAGTGCATCCAAGCCGTGCACCGCGGTGTCGACGCGATAGCCATCCCGCTCAAGGCGTCGCGCCAACATGTCGCGGTTGGAGTCTTTGTCGTCGACAACCAAGAGTCGCGCACCCGCTCCGCGAGCCGCCTGCGTTGTGCTGGCTTCCTCCGCCTCGGGCAACGGCAACTCTGTGGTGCCCGGCGCCTGAAAGGCGGTGGCCGCAGCGCCGCCGGGCTGCAAGCGCGTGTTGACGGACTCAAGCATCGTGCGCGCAGCCAGCAGGATGCGTTGCAGGTCGCCGGCTTGCTCGCTGGCTGCCTCCGAGTCCTCGAGCAACATCTCGCTGTAGCCGATGATCTGGTTCAGCGGCGTGCGCAAGTCGTGGCGCAACTGCGCTAACGGATCACCTTCGTGCGGCGCGCCCATCAGCTCTTGCCTTCCGGCGCCGGCACACCCAAACGCGCCAACTGCGCGGCGATCTTCTCGGTCAAACGTGTGAAGTCGACCGGCTTGGTGTCGTAGTCATCGCAACCAGCGGCCATGCACTTTTCGCGATCACCGGACATGGCGTGAGCGGTCAAGCCGATGATGGCCATGCGTGCGCCGTGAGCGGTGGCTTTGATGCGGCGCGTGGCTTCCCAGCCATCGATGATGGGCAGGTCCATGTCCATCAAGATCACGGCGGGTTGCGCGCTCTCGGCCATGGCGACACCTTCGGCGCCATCAACCGCCAAGGACACTTCGTAGCCGCGGCGCAGCAGCCGGCGCGACAACATGTCGCGGTTCATCTCGTTGTCTTCCACCAGCAGGATCTTGGCCATGATGTTTAGCTTACTGGACTGAACTACTTGACAGGGGTTACGAGCGACCGAATCCGTGAGACCAGTTCGTCGGCACGGAACGCGCCCTTGCGGAGGACATCGTCAACTTTGCCTGTCAGTCGTTCGATGTCGTCAGGGGTCAGGGACTTGGCGGTGACCACCAGCACAGGGATGCCCGCACCCAAATCGCTGGAGCGCAGGCGTTCGACAAAGTCAAAGCCATCCACATGCGGCATCATCAGGTCGAGCAGCACCAGCTGCGGCCGCTGCTTGGCCAGGATCTCAAGCGCCTCGCGGCCATCACGCGCTTCGATGGCCGTGTGTCCAGCCTTTTGGACAAGGCGCACGAGCATCTCGCGGCTGGCCGGATCGTCTTCCACAACCAAGACCGGTCGTGTCTCGGCCGGTGAGTGGCGCCGAATCATCACTTCGAGGCGGCTCCAATCAACTGGCTTGCGCATGTAGTCGGCCGCACCCATCGCGAAGCTCAACTCGCGGTTCTCCAGCATCGTCGACATGATCACTGGCGTGTGTGCCAAGTCGGGGTCGGCCTTGAGCGCCGCCAACGTGGACCAGCCATCGCGCCCCGGCATCATCACATCCAACAGGATCACATCGGGCTTGAGCTCTTTGGCGCGCGCGATACCGGAGGCACCATCGGCGGCTTCGAGCACTTCAAAGCCCTCACGCGTCAAGTTGCGGCGCACCAGCTCACGCGCGTGCGGATCATCATCGACCACCAAGATGCGCGCGTGGCCGGCAATCTGCGCACTGGGCGTGGTTTGGGTGGCGACTTGCACCACGGGAGGAGCCTCGGTGTCGACTACCTGTCGCGGCAGTTCAATCGTGAACACGCTGCCTTGGCCCAGCTGACTGCTGACGCGAATCTCGCCGCCCATCATGCGCACAAAGCGCCGGCTGATCGCGAGGCCCAGGCCTGTACCACCGAACTTGCGCGTGGTGGACGAGTCGGCTTGTACAAAGGCCTCGAACAAACGGCTCATTTGTTCGTCGGTCATGCCGATGCCGCTGTCCCGGACTTGCCAGCGCACGCTGGTCTCATCAGCCTCGACGACCAGTTCGATCAAGCCCTGATCGGTGAACTTGCTCGCGTTGCTGAGCAAGTTCAGCAAGGTCTGGCGCGTCTTCGTCAAGTCTGCGCGCATGCGCCCGGCACCTTGCAAGCCGCGCACTTCCAAGCGGTTGCCGTTCTTGGCGATCAATGGTTGGATCGTGGCGAGCACATCTTCGACCAACTGGCTGACCTCGAACTCTTCGAGGTACAGGGTCATGCGCCCGGCTTCGATCTTCGAAAGATCGAGCACATCGTTGATCAACGACAACAGGTGTTTGCCTGCTGCGTGGATCTTCTTGAGGTCGGCGCGGGCCTCGTCAGGCTCCATCTCCTCAAGCTCTTCATCGAGCATCTCGCTGTAGCCGATGATGGCGTTCATCGGTGTGCGCAGCTCGTGGCTCATGTTGGCCAAGAAAGCACTCTTCGTGCGGCTGGCTTGCTCGGCCACCACCCGTGCTTCTTCGGCCCTCAAACGTGCGTCATCTGCTTGTGCGCGTGCTTCTTCAGCCAGAGTGTGACTGCGGCGTGCCAGCTCGAGAGCATCGGCCAGTCGCCCCGCGAGCTTCCACGACACGAGGAGCACCACCAACAAGACCACCAGCAAGATGCCGAGCGATTCACGCACCAACAAGAAGGTGCGCGCACGCAAGTCCGGCCGGTAGAGGCTCGTGACGATGCGGAACTGCCACTGTGCATAGGGCACCACCTGCACTTCGTGCTCACCCATGGTGAACAGCGCGCCCTGGTCTTTGCGCAGCTCTACAGGCAAGGCCTGCCGCGCGTTGTCATCCATATTGGACGAGTGGTACAGCACCTCGCTGTTGGCGTTGCACAGCGCCACATAGCCATGTTCGAGCACGCGCACATCGCGCAACGCGCGCGCTAGCTGCTCCAGTGTCTCAATCGGATAGCCGGCGTAGTACACACCGATGGTGCTGCCTTGTGCATCGCTAATCGGCTTGTAGTGCGTGTAATACGAGCGCCCCAGAATCTGCACCAAGCCCGTGAAGGAGAGCCCTTTGCGCACTTCAGCGATCGCAGGACCTTGCGGATCGAGGATGGTGCCAATCGCACGCGTTCCATCCGCCTTCTTCACATTGGTGCTCACGCGCACGAACTCATCCCCGGATTTGACGAAGAAGGTCGCTGTCCCACCGAGGCGCGCCACCACTTTGTCCACCAGCTCGTAGCGTTCGTTGATCACCTCGTTCCCGAAGCGCAACTCGGGCACGCTGCGGTTCGTGAGCGTGACCTGTGCACCTAACGAGGGCGCACCCAGAGCCAGTGCTTCAGCCTCGAGGACGCTGACGCAGGCGCGCGTCATGCTGGCATACACCGTGTCGGCGCTCTCCAGTTGCGTCCGCACGAGGTCCACCGCGCGCTGTGCTTCGCTGGTGGCGCGACTGTGCATGGCCTCGTACACACGCCACCAACCGATGCCGGCTGCTGTTGACACTAGGCCGATCACCAGCACGAACCAGGCAATGACGCGCCGGCGTAAGGACTGACTGTCGTGTAGATCAGACATACATGCGCCTCAACATTGCGGTCGTGCTTTCGTCTAGTTGGTCTCGGCGCCGTAGCGCTTCAAAGCGCGCCAGGAGATCGTCCGGTCGCACATGCTTGCGCTCACCACCGGTCACATCCCAGGCCACTTGGCCGCGATGCATCATCACAATGCGCGTGCCCATCTGCGTGGCTTGCTGCATCGAGTGCGTCACCATCAGCGCACAGAGCTTCTCACGCTGGACGATCTCGGCCGTTAAGCGCGCAATCTGATCTGCGCTCTTGGGGTCCAACGCAGCCGTGTGTTCGTCCAACAACAAGACCTTTGGACGCAGCCAAGTGGCCATCAGCAAGGTCAACGCTTGTCGTTGCCCTCCTGACAGCGTGCCGATCGGTGTATCGAGGCGCGATTCCAGTCCCATCCGCAACTGGGCTACGCGTTCGGCGATTTCGACCCGCAGAGTCTTCGTCAACGCTGGAGCTAGTCCACGCGACAACCCGCGGCGCGAAGCCAAAGCAAAGT
>CAIKQM010000264.1 GCA_903829565.1 uncultured Planctomycetota bacterium | reverse complement strand
TGAACGGGTAGACCGTCTTCTTGGTCGAGAAGCCGTAGATGGACGCAACGGCATCCATCACCTTCAGGGCTTCGTTGGTGACATCCGGGCCGATCCCGTCGCCTGCGAGGACTGCGATGTTGTACTGCTTCATGAGGTCTTGGTGCTCGTAAACATGCCCGGGCGGTACTCGACGATCTTGCCGGCAACTGCGCTAGCAGCCACCGTCAACGGCGAGGCGAGATACAGCTTCCCCGGTCCCGAACGCCCGGTGAAGTTGCGATTGATGGCGCTGACCGTGACCTGTTCCTTGGTCTCGGACACACCCGGCCCGCAGCCGATGCATGCGCCGCAACCAGGATTGATGACCTCGACGCCAGCCTTGGCGTAGATGTCGAGATAGCCCTTGGCTTGCGCGTAGTCGCGCACAGCTTCGCTGCCGTACTGGATGTACATCTTCACGCCGGCGGCCACGCCGCGACCGGACGCGAGCGCTTCCTTCAGCACGAGGGCGTACATGTCGAAGTCGTGCTCCTTGCCGGCTGTGCACGAACCGCCATAGGCGATGTCGATGGCCACATCCGACAGCACCGAGATGTTCTTGCCGTAGGTGGGATCACCGGGCTCGGCGACCATCGGCTCCAGCTGCGACAGATCGATGGTGTAGCGTCCACCGTCGTAGACAGCATCCTTGTCGGGAGCCACGCAACGCGCGCGGATGGTGTCCTTCGACACGCCCGGACGTCGAGCTGCGATCCACTGCACAAGGCTGTCGTCGGCTTCACACACGCCACTCTTGGCGCTGCACTCGGTCGCCATGTTGCACAGCGTCGCGCGTTCATCGAGCGACAAGCTGGCCAAGCCGGGGCCACCGAACTCCATGACGCGATCGAGCGTGTGCTCGGGCACTGCATGGACCTTGAGGATGTGCAAGATGAGATCCTTGGCCGTGACTCCGGGGCGCATGGCACCCACGAGGTCAAAGCGGATCGTCTCGGGCACGATCACAAAGGTGAAGCCCGAGTAGACGAGACCCGCATACTCGGTCGCACCCACACCCCAAGTCAGCGCATTGCTGCCGCCACCCATGCAGGTGTGGCTGTCGGTGGCTTGGATGAAATCACCCGGATCCACGAACTGTTCGCGCGCGACTTGGTGGCAAATGCCCGGGGAAATGCCCTGTTTCGCCGAGTAGTCACGCACACCGGTGTGGCGTTGGAACTCGTTCTGCAGGTCGCGCAGCGTCTGGATCAACGGCGCGAACGGTGCCATGCGCTTGACGCCATCGGCGTATAGCAGGTGATCTTCAAAGACTGCGAACTTGCCCGGGTTCGGCAGCTTGTAGTCCTTGCCGTACTCGAGCGACAAGAAGTGATGCACCTGCGCGGTGGTGAACTCGTGGCTGTAGCCACCGTCCACCTTGACCAAGCAGATGTCGCCCGCCTTGACATGCGCGGCACCCGTCGCGCCCACGAGCTTGGCAGCAAGGATCTTCTCGGCGATGGTCATCGCGCGCGGTGCCGTCTTCGGCGCAGGCACGGAAGCCTTGCCGGCCTTGAAGGCCGCAGAGAACGGGAACAAGCCGCCGTTTTCGAGAATGGCGCGCGTCACTTCGTCGTAGCGCGCAGTGAACTCGGCCAGCGGAATCTCCTCACCGCGTTGCAGGCGCACCAGTTGGTCATAGGTGCCCATCAACTGGCCGAGGTTGATGTTGTTGCGCTCGTGAATAGGCGCAAAGCTCGCCGCGATCACCAAGTGCACGCCGGACCAGCGCTCGCACTGCGGAGCGGTCTCGCGCGACGAGCCGGTGCCCTTGCGCTGGCCGCTGACGATGACTTCAAAGCCGCCATCCATCAGGGCGCGAGTCTGGAACACGCGCGCGCCGTCCTTGGCGCCACCTTTGTGCAACAAGCCGGCGTAGGCATCGAGGGCGATGTCTTCCGGCTTGTGCCGGAAGCAGACCCACGCGGGGGTCATCGCATCCGTGTTGATGTCGTCAAGCAAACTTGACGGATCCACCTGCTCCATACGCAAGTTCTGGCCGCCATAGAGTTGGCCTTCGATTGCGGCGTAGTCCTTGGTCAAGAACAGCACGCGCTTGCCCGGCGTCAAGCGCACCACGCGCGTGCCGTCTGCATTGGTGTGGATCAACGGATTCATCGGGGGCGTGACCTGCTCAGAGCGCGGTGTTCTCGATCAGCACAGCGATGCCTTGGCCACCGCCGATGCACGCCGATGCCACGCCATAGCGCTTCTTCGAGGCGCGCAACTCATGCATCAAGGTCAGCACCAGACGCGTGCCCGAGGCTCCCAGCGGGTGGCCCAACGAGATGGCTCCACCGTTGACATTGCAGCGCGCGCGATCGAGCCCAAGCTCCTTCTCGCAGCCCAGGTACTGGCCCGCGAAGGCTTCGTTGATCTCGACCAAGTCCACTTGATCGATCTTGATCCCCGCCTTCTCGCAGACCTTGCGAATGGCAGGCACGGGGCCGATGCCCATCTCCGTGGGATCCACGCCTACATAGGCCCAGCCACGCACATGGCACCACACATCGAGGCCCGCGCTCTTGGCGTGCTCCGCGGTCGTCACGACCACTGCGGCCGCGCCGTCGACGATGCCCGAGGCGTTGCCTGCGGTGACGGTGCCGTCCTTGCCGAAGGCCGCGCGCAACTTGGCGAGACCTTCCAGGGTCGTGTCGGGCTTGATGTGATCGTCGGTACTGACGAGCTCGTCACCCTTGCGGCCCTTGACCGTCACAGGCACGATTTCGGCCGCAAAACGGCCACTTTGCACGGCCTTGGCGCCCAACTGGTGGCTGCGCAAGGCGTACTCGTCTTGTTGCTCGCGCGTGATGCCCAAACGCTTGGCGATCTTCTCGGCGGTCTGAGCCATGTAGAGCCCCCCGACCGGATCCAGCAGCGACGCGAAGAGCGAGTCGACGATGGCTTGCTGTTGACCGAAGCCCACGCCCGAACGCATGCCGTAGATGACGTGCGGAGCTTGGCTCATGTTCTCCATGCCGCCGGCGAGCACCGTGGTCGCCTCGCCCAGCTGCAAGAGCTGCGAGCCCGACACGATTGACTGCAAGCCGGAACCGCACAGGCGATTCACAGTCAGAGCCGGCACATGCTGCGGCACACCCGCCTTCAAACCCACATGGCGCGCGCCGTACAACGCATCGACCGAGGTTTGCAGCGCGTTGCCCATG
>CAIKQM010000263.1 GCA_903829565.1 uncultured Planctomycetota bacterium | reverse complement strand
GCCGGCCTTGCTCGCCCTCGAGCCGGGTGGGCTATTGCTGGCCACCAACCATGTGGCAGGCGTCTCGCGTGCGCAGTTTGCCGCGACGTTGGCGCGCACGGCAGAGAAGTGTGGCGTGGCGCTCCAATCCCTGGAGGTCCAAGGTGCCGATGAGGACTTCCCGACTGTCGATGGGGAAGGGCCCTTCAAGCTGGCTCTCGTGCGCCGAGCAGCGAGCGTATAGGCTGGTGCCATGGATTGGTCGCGTTGGCACGCAGGCCTGCTCTCCTCGGCTATGGTGGCTGTGTGGTTGGCCATGGGAGCAGATGCTGTGTTGCGTCCGCCCTCGCAACGCGATTGGGCTGCCGAACGACGCCCAGCACCTGTGGCGCCACAGATGCCACACCAAGCGGCGGATTGGTCACGCTTGCCGGCCAAGCTCGAGTCGTGGTGGAGCGACGCGCTAGGCGGACGCGAGTGCTTGTTGCGTGGACGCGCAATGCTGCGCGTGAGCCTCGATCTGTCTCCCGGTGCGTGGATCGAAAGTGCGGATGACTGGCTGTGGTACCAAACGCCGGAGGCTCTCTCTGCGCGGCGCGGCACGCGGCCCATCAGTCCGGCCGAAGCCGCACGCCAAGCCGGCACGTTGAAGGCTGCGCGCGCCTTGTGCGAACGCGTGGGGGCGCGCTATGGCTATGTGATTTGCCCTGACAAGGAAACTGTACACGCGGACCGTGTGCCCGCGGCCACGCAAGCACTAGGCCCTACGCGTCGCGAAGTGTTTGCCAGCGAGGTGGCCGCACTGGCGGGAGTCGCTGTGCTCGATCTCACACCTGCGCTGCGCGATGAAGCCACGTACGACACACCGTCGGATCCGGTCTACTTCCGCCTTGGCACGCATTGGACGCCGCGCGGTTCGTGGCGTGCGGGTGTGGTCACGCTGACTTGGATGGCCGAGCAAGCTGGCGTGGCTGCGCCTGCGTTGCCTACGCGCGATCAGTTGTGGCGCCCAGCCTTGGCACCTCAGCATCACGACAGTTGGGCTGGTCCCTTGCACTTGGAAGGCTGGTTGCACGAAGCCGTGCCCGACGCCGCCCCGCAAGGTGGCTGGACCTGGCACATTGAGTCCGAGGGTGCCGGCACCCAGCGCTTTGTGCGCCGTGAGGCGCAGGGGCCCAAGATCATCTTGTGCGCGGATTCGTTTGGTCCGTACCTCGCTCCATGGTTGGCGCTGCAGGCCCGCGAAGTACTGGTCATTGCGGCTCCGAGCTTGTCGTTGGAGTTGCTGGAAGAGGAGCGTCCCGATTGGGTGTTGCACGCGGTTGTCGAACGGCAACTTGCGTATGGGCCACCTGCGGTGCGGGCACCGGTGCGTGTGCTGAGTACGTCCGAGTTGGATGCCGCGCGCACTGTTGCCAGTGCGGTCTTGGCTCCAAGCGCCGTGAGCACTCGTGGTGACGCTCGCACACAGAGCGTTGCTGCGGGACTGCAGGTCTCGTGTGGTGCGAATCCGCTTGATGCGGTGGTGGTGCGTTTGCCGCGGCGCTCGTCCGCGTGTGTGTTGGCGTTGTCGTTGGATGTTGCTGAGGCAAGCACACTGCGCATCGCGTGGCGCGGACCTTCGGATGCCGACTTCCTGCGCTTGCGCTCGCACAGCGTGGCTCTCGTTGCGGGACCTAACCGCATCGGACTTGAGTTGCCAGCAGGGGAGCTGCAAGGCGAAGTGCTGCTCACGGCCAAAGACTTGCGCGCGGTGATTCACCACGTCGAATGGCGCGAATTCGTGCGATGAACAGCACGTGGGCCTTCCTCGCAGCGTGTGGCGCTCTTGTCGTCGCACCGACCGTGGATGCAGTCGTCTTCGCACGCAAACAGCGCTTGGCTGGCGAGCACGAAGGCCGCCCTCTATGCCCATGGCCATGGGACTCCTCGCCGTCGCACCTCAGCCAATGGCCAGCACAGCTGGAGGGCGCATACGCGGATCGCATGGGACTGCGCGATGTGTGGATCGCCGCGCGCAACACCGTGCGCTATGAGGTCTGCGGTGTGTCCCCCGATGCCAAGGTGTACTTTGGCACGGACGAATGGCTGCATCTGCCTGACTCGACCTATGCCGAGTTCGTCGGGCGTAGTCCTCTACCTGATGAGCATTGGTCACGCTTAGCCGATGACTTCGCCTTGCGCTCGCAAGCGCTCGCTCAGAAAGGTGTGCGCTACCTCGTGGCCATCGCACCCGACAAAGAAACGGTCTATCCCGAAACAGTGCCATGGCCTTGGAATGCAGGCCGCGATGCATTGCTTGAACGCTGCACGCAGGAGCTGGCGCTGCG
>CAIKQM010000262.1 GCA_903829565.1 uncultured Planctomycetota bacterium | reverse complement strand
GGCCAAACGGATGTGCGGCCCCACACCCAAGCTCACTTCTCAGGGCTACCGTTGGTTTCGGACCGCATCGCCTTCTTAGTGGATCTCTCGGGCTCCATGTGGAGTGCCAAAGTGGGCGCGCACACGCGCAAAGAGCTGGTGGATCGCGCGCTGGCTGCAGCCTTGGAATCACTGCCGCGTGGAGCCACCGTGCAGCTTGTGCCTTACACGGGGACTCCCATTCCATGGGAGACGCGGGCCGTGCGTGCAGATGCCGCCAAGTTGCGCCAAGCCTTGGATTGGTTTGCCAAGCGACATGACAATGGCCCAGGGGACTTTTTGGAGGCGTTCGAGCACGTGCTAGCCGATCCAGAGATCGATTCCGTATGCGTGCTCACGGATGGTGTGCCCACTGGTGGCGAGCGGCATGACTTGGGGTTGATCTTTGATCGCTTGCTGGACCGTAATGCTCCGCGCCAGCTGGCTGTGGATGCGCTCTTGGTGGATTGTCCCAAGGGGCTGACCGCACGCTGGGAGGCTTTTTGCGCCCGTACGGGCGGAGTAGTCCGGCGGGTACGCGTGGAGGACCTGCTGCCGCAAGCTCCGACCAAGTGACGCCGGTAACCCTCAACGCAACCAAGCGCTGGCTATAGACTATTGGCCCTCATATGACGCGCCTATCGCACCTGTTGCTCGGACTGCTGTCCGTTTTGCTCTTCGTGGCAGCCGGAGACCCGGTACTAGACCCCCGGGCCAACGAACTGCGCGCGAAGGCGGAACGGCTCGAACGCGCGGCGCGCCTATCGGAGGCCCAGGCTGCATGGATCGAGCTAGCTGGCCTCTTGACGGCCAGCAGCGAGCGCGAAGAAGCCGGCGATCGTGCACGCTCGTTGGAGTTGCGCTTGTTGTTCCGGCGCGAGATTGCGGAAGCGTGCAGCCTGCGCCGAGAAGCGATGCGCGAAGTTGGAATCGTGAGCGCGAACGAGCGCGACCTACAGACGACTGCTGCGGTCGTACCCTGGGTGGAAGCCAACTTTGAGTTGCTAGCCAATGCGGCCAAGACGGCCAAGGTGTCCAAGCCGGCGCGCACTGGTTTGATGCACGAACGCATGGCGCGTGGGACTCCCAAAGAGATCCGCGCTGGCCTGACCGAGCTGGGCGAGCTGGTGCAGAAAGGGGAGTTCACTGCTCAAGAGGCGTGGCCATTGGTCGCACGGGCGCGCGGGGAGCAAATGCCACCGCGGGGCTACCAATGGTCGGGTTCCAAGTGGGAACGCCTAGAAGACGCAGAGGCTTTGGCTGCGGCTACACAGCTCGCCGATCTGCTGACGGCGCTGCGCAAGGCCAAGGCCAGCGATCGTGATGAAGCGTTTGATGCGTTGGTGGCTGCAGGCCCAGAAGGCAAGGCCGCGGCCCTCGTGGCCTTGCGCGAGCGTGCAGAAACTGCCGCGTCGGAATTGGAGAAACGCGGCACTTTGGCGCAGCTGACCAAGCTCGCGGACAGCGTGCGCGAGCTTCAGGAACGGCGCGATGCGGTGCTCACTCTCGTGTTTGACGAGGACCGCTACTTCTATCCCTATACCCCGCCGGAATGTCCGCCCGAACGGGCCAAGTTGTACGCCGCAATCCAGCGCGAGATCGATGAGAAGGTCGCGCGCGTCAAGGAGTTGTGGGACGCCAATCCCAGCGTCAAGTTGCCCAAGGATTTCAGCGCAGCGCTGGATGAGCTGCGCTGGGCGCGTCGCCGCGCCAAGAACAATGGCGCCGAGGTAGGTGGGGGAGTGGCCTTCCCCACCTGGTTGGAGAACTTGGACGCCAGCACCCCTACCTTGTCGCTGCGCAGCTTTGCCTTGCATGCCAATCAAAAGGCGGACATCGCTC
>CAIKQM010000261.1 GCA_903829565.1 uncultured Planctomycetota bacterium | reverse complement strand
GACCGCAGCACCAGCCAATGCCAGCGACCACACCAGTGGTGCAGCCATGCCAGGCACGCGCGTCGCCGTCCGGTCTTGCCACACGAGCAAGGCGTACATGCACAAGGCCACAGCCAAGCGCACGAACCAACCGGCTGTATCCGGGAAGCTGCGTTCCAGTCCAAAGCGTGACACCAGAACGGTGGCAACGCCGGCGACCAACAGATGCCCCACGCGGCGCAGGTACGGCAGAGTCATCAGCGGAGTGACCAAGCCCACACCGACGATCACCCAAGCCAACTTGTGCTGGAACGGAATGTCGCGCGTCTCACTGGGCACAGCCAGCTCGCGAAACAATGCCACATGCACACACAAGAAGGCTGCTGCGAAGGCCAACGCTCCGGCGGCAGGCAAGGGCGCGAGCGCTCCCTGCCTTGCATCACCTGTAGCAAGCAAGGCCGCACGCATGGCGCGCTGCCGAGCAGAAGCCACCATCACAGCAGCGATCAAAGCCGGTGCGGCAACGGTAGTCAGCAACTCAAGCAGCGCGTCCATGGCGAGGTGTGAGGCGTATCAGCCTTCGTTGCCTTCGAGCGAAACGGTGATCTCCACGTCTTCGCCCAAGCCACCCGGCATGTAGGTGACGCCGTACTCGCTGCGCTTGAGGGTCAGCGTGCCATGGAAGCCATGCTTCTTGCCGAACTTCGGATCGTTGACCGAGCCGGTCTTCTCAATCACAAAGCTCGCCGGCTTGGTCACACCATGGAAGGTCAAGTTGCCTTCCACCTTCATGGCCTTGTCGCCGGTCGGCGTGACCTTGGTCGATTGGAAGCTGGCCTTCGGGAACTGCTTCACATCGAAGAAGTCCGGGCCCTTGAGGTGCTCGTCACGCGCACCATTGGCGGTGTTCACGCTCGACGGATCGATCTCGATGGTCACCGAGCTCTTGTCGCCGTCCACCACAATGGAGCCGGAGAACTTGTCAAAACGACCATACGCCCAGCTGGTGTTCAGGTGCATGCAACGGAACATGACCGTCGAGTGCACGGCATCGATGGTCAGAGTCTTGGCCTCTGCTGCGGGTGCAGCAAGAGTCGCGGTCGACGTGACCGGCGTCGCGGCCGAGGCCGACCAGAGCGCGGCGGGGAGTACAGCCAAGGAGAGAAGAGCGAGCTTCATGGGTAGTGTGCTTGTGCTAGGAGTCTTTGCGAGTTGCGCTCCTCACGAGTCGCGCTCATGAAGGGCAAGGAACTGAGTTGCTCATGATGCCGTGCCGCATGCCTGCCTACTAGGGCGACTGGGCCGCATCAGCCCTAAGACTTCGTAAGAGTCACTGCCTTGGTTTCAGCAAAGAGACTCACTTCACAGGCACTACTTCGACCCAGGCGTTGTAGTCCGGGACACCACCTTCCGCCTCGATCCTGTCGTGGGGAACCAGGTGATTGAGCTCGGGCCAATGCCCTTGCAGGGTGCCGGGCGCCACTTCCGCCACGAACACACGCCCGCGGTAGCGGCCCAAGTCATTCCGTAGCTCGATCGCGTCGTTGGGCGACAAGCCCAAGGCCGTTGCGTCCGCTGCGTGCATGTAGATGTGGTCGCGCGCCGCTCCAGTCAGCGGGTCCACATCTCTCTGCACCATCGAATTGAACTGTTTGCCGCGACGCGTGGAGATGCGGAAGCGGCGCTCGCCTTGGCAGGGCGCATACGGCAAGCGCGGCATCAAGACGGCGAAGCGCGCCTTGCCGTCCTCGAAGGGGAACTGCCCGTCGACATACAGGCGTGGGCCACCCCATTGGAACTGATCACCTTGCGTGTTGAGCGCGGCAATGCCGCGGTACAGCGGCACACTGCGTTCGATGTCGGCGCGCAGATCGGCACCACAAGAATACTGCACGCGCCACGCATCTTTGGGCTTGGCCATGCGGGCCAGATCACCCAGCATGCGCCACTCAGCCTGCGCTTCGCCGATCGTGTGGCCGCTAAGTTCCGGCGTATAGACCACACGGCGTTCGGTGGTGGTTTCGGTGCCGCCATCGTCTTGCTCGTAACGTGTTTTTGACGGCAGCAGGTAGACCACATCCGCCGGATCCACCAGCATTTGCGTGGTGACCACAATGTCGCAGTGCACGCGCAAGGGGATGCGTCCTAGAGCAGTGGCCACGCGTGCGGGCTCGGGCATCGTCTCCAAGAAGTTGCCGCCGATGCACCACCACGCATCAAGCTCGCCGCGCAACGCGGCCTCAAAACTTTCGACTGTGGTCATACCTTCCCACGCAGGGACCTCAAAGCCCCAGAGCTTGGAGTAGTGCTCCGCGCGCTCTTCTGAGATGGGCTCACTACCAGGGAACGCCGAGGCATAGCAACCCATCTCGGAGCCGCCTTGCACACCCGAGTGCCCTCGAATCGGCATGACCCCGCAGCCTTCGCGGCCCAACCAACCGCGCAGCAAGGCCAAGTTGGCAATCGCACGCACGGCATCTGTGCCGTTCTCATTCTGCGTGATACCCATCGACCAGACGAGGATGCCCCGTTTGGCAGTACCGAGTTCGGCAGCGAAATCCGCGATCTCTTCCGGTGTGGTGCCGGAAAGGGCGGCTAGGTGCGTCAAGTCCAGTTGACGCAGCGAATCCTCAAACTCCTCCCACGCGTTCACATGTGCGCGAATCCACTCTTGGTCGATGCGTCCTTGTTCGACAAGCAACTTCGCGGCACCCAGCAAGAAGGCGAGATCGCCGCCCATGCCGACCAAGTACGTGCGTTCGCAGATCGTGGTGCCCAGTACAGCAGATACCGGGTTCGACGGAATCCAATACGCATCGAGCCCCGGCTCGCGATAGGTATTGACCGAGATGACGCGCGCTCCACGCCGGCGCGCCTCGGCCAAGTACTTCATGGTCACCGGCTGGTCGTTGGCCGGATTCGAGCCGAGGAAGACAATCAGGTCCGACTCAAAGAAGTCGGTGTAGCTGCAGCTGGTGGCTGCATAGCCCAGCGTGGACTTCAACCCAGCGCCACTAGGGGCGTGGCACAGGCGCGCTGAGTTGTCGATGTGGTTCGAGCCCAACCAACGCATCGTCTTTTGCGCTGCAAAGTACGTTTCATTCGTGACACCTCGTGAGGTCACGAACATGGCCATGCGCTTGGGATCCGTAGCGCCAAAGCGCGCACCAATGTCACGCAGCGCTTCTTCGTAGGAGACGCGTGTAAAGCCTGCTTCACCACGCCGACGACGCATGGGATACGGCAAACGCCCCAGCGCGCGCAGCTCTTTGGAGCTGAGCCCGCGCAGCGACTGCACAGCGGCAAGGCGGCGTTCGTCCAAGGCGCCCATGGTGTTCAGGCGCAGGAGTTCCAACCGCACCATGCACAAGTGCGTGCCTGGCAAGGTCCAATCCTTCACGCCGCTTGTGCCTAACGCGCAGCCATCACACACACCGCGCGTCAGCACCTTCCACGCCCAAGGCAAGTTGTCGCGGTTTTCCCACGCGACCTTGAGCATCTCGCGAATGTGGCGCGGCTTCTGCCGCGCAAGTCCGAATGGAGACCAGCCCGCGCGAAGAGAGAAGTAGGAGCGTGTGGTGGCCATCTCGATCACTATTTGGTGGCACGAGCGTGCCAGGCTTGAGTCTCTGCGACGCCTGCTGTCCAGCCGCTGGCGTAGCTGGCTGAGTAGCGAGTGGCTTCCACGGCACGGCTCTGGCGCATGCTGGACTCCACCTCGCCGGCTACGCCGCGCTCGAAGAGCTTGCCCGCGATGAAGCCTGCGCCCCATGCAAAGTGCTCGGCCAAGTTGCCGGCCGCTTGCACATCCAAAGCCTCGGGCG
>CAIKQM010000260.1 GCA_903829565.1 uncultured Planctomycetota bacterium | reverse complement strand
GTCGCCAAGCCGTTCTGCGACAGGATGTTCCAGAGCGCCTTCGCCTTGCGGGTGGTGCTCGACGACACCTGCAGACCCGATCCGTCGGGCTTGGGCTCGACGAAGTTGAGCACCCCGTGCTTGTCGGCGGTCTTGCCGGTGGCGATCGACGACCAGAGGAGTGGCGACAGCTTGGGCTCGAGCGTGCCGAGATCCGCCCGCGCGCCCGCCTCGACGAGCCGGCGAAGCGTCGTCATCTTTCCCGCGGCGAACAGCCGGTTGACCAGGATCCAGTCGGCCGCATCCCAGCCGATCACGAGAAGGCGCTTGGCGGTCCGGCGATCCATAGGGAGTCGATGCTATCACAGGCCGAAAAAGCAGCGTGGGTGGCCCAGAGTGGACCACCCACGCGATGCTTTTCGAGTCATCTCGGCGCGACCGGAAGTGGTCGGGCGGAGAGCCGAGGGTCAGGCTGCCGAACCGCTGGATCAGCGGCGACGGCGACCGGCGAGGCCGGCGAGACCGAGGAGCGCGATCGCGCCCGGGGCCGGGATGATGCCCGCGCCAGCCGCGATCGAGGTGCCCGCGTCGCTCTCCCAACCGTAGTCAACCACGGTGCGGGTCATCGAGGTGCCCGACGAGCCAGCGGCGCCCATGAGGAAGCGCATCCAGCCGTAGTGCGTCGTGCCGGCGGCGGCGACGAACCGGAAGCCGATGATGTTCTCAGCGCTGTACTGCCAGTTGCCCGCGGCCGAGCCGAACACCACGCCGGTGGTGGCGGTGTTGTACGAGCCAGTGGCGCCGATGGCGGTGCCGAGCGCGAGGTTGCCCGCGGGGCCGGTGGTCACGCCCGGGTAGCGCATCTGGCCGCCACCAGTCGAGTTGAAGAAGTTCATGCCGCCACCCGACGAGTACGGGTTGACGTCCCAGCCCGGAACGCCCGTGCCCGGGCCGTTGCTGAGGGTGTTGGTCTGGACGTTGATGTAGCAACCGTCGATGTCGACGGCGCAGACGAAATTGACGATGCCGCTGTAGACGACGGCGGCGTTGGCAGCGCCAGCGACCACAGTGACGGCGGCCGCAGCAGCGAAGTGCTTGGCAAGACGGTTCGAAAGCATCTCTCTTTGCCTTTCAGACAGCGCCCGTCGATCACCGTGCGAGTTGTTTGCTCTACCGGAAGGGACCGGTACGCGGACTGACAGGGGTCCGCAGACAAGGGAGGGGACGGACAAGGACGATGCAAACCTGCAACAGGTTTGGGCGCTGGCAAACGGATTGCTGCCTGTTTTTCAAGATTTTCGGGGAACCGCTGCGTGGATGCCACACCCGCCGCGGCTGGGATCGCCGGAATCGATGCACGTAAACACCGACGCATGATGCACTTGCGCCACGCCATTTGCACGCAGCACCCGTCGGCTCCCGCGCGACGGGACGCAGCCCCGCCGGACAAAAACACCGCGAGCGCCCCATGGGAGCGCCCGCGATGCAAGCTCAGTGCTTGTTGGCGAGTCTCAGCGGCGACGGCGCGCAGCGAGACC
>CAIKQM010000259.1 GCA_903829565.1 uncultured Planctomycetota bacterium | reverse complement strand
GACACATGAACCAAACTGACTTCGGCGTACGGGCCCGGCTCTCGGGCATGATGTTCCTGCAGTACGCCATCTGGGGTGCATGGCTGCCCATCTTGTGGCCATTCCTCGCCGATGTGCGTGGTTTCAAGCCCGAAGAGATTGGCTTGATGTTCATGGTCGGAGCGATCGGTGCGTTGTTGGCACCATTCATCGCCGGCCAAATCGCTGACCGCTTCTTTGCGACGCAGAAGTTCGTCGCACTGTCGCACCTCGTAGGCGCGGTGTTGATGTGGCAACTCGCCGACATCCAGACCTATCAAGGCTTCCTCATCTTCTCGTTGCTGTACTCGATCCTGTACTGCCCGACGATGCCGCTGACGAACGCCATTGCCTTCCATCACTTGAAGGACCGCGATCGTGAGTTCGGCCAGGTGCGCCTGTGGGGCACCATTGGTTGGATTGCAGTGGGGATCGCGGTGGGGCAGTGGTTGTTGCATCACCACACGCCGGTTGGCGCCAGTGACGCCGAGGTGTTGCTAGCTCAAGCCGCGGGACGCGCCGATGCATTCAAGCTCAGTGCTGCCTTAGGCCTGATCATGGGCGTGTACTCCTTCACCTTGCCCAACACACCGCCGGTGAAGGGCACAGGTTCCAGCGCCATTGGAGCCGCGTTCCAAGCAGTGCTCGGCAGCCGCTCGCTGCTCGTGCTGTTCTTGGTGTCGATTCCGATCTCGTGCATCCACCAGTTCTACTTCGTGCACACGTCCGGCTTCTTGTCGACCTTCCAAACGAAGGCAGCTGACTCCATCAACTCCATCTTTGGCGTGGGTGGTGGAGGCCTCATGACCATCGGTCAGATGTCCGAGATCGCCGTGATGGCCTCGATGCCGTTGCTGGCGAAGGCCTTGTCACGCAAGCAGATTCTGATGCTCGGGTGTTTAGCGTACGCAGCGCGCATGGCCGTGTTCGCGTACATCGATCATGTGCCGCAGTCCATGCAGTTGTGGGCCGCGATCGCGGGTGTGGCCTTGCATGGCGTGGTGTTCTGCTGCTTCATCTTTGTGGCCTTCATGATCGTCGATGAAGAGACGGGTAAAGATGTGCGCGCCAGCGCGCAGAGTCTCTACAACCTGGTCATCGTGGGCATCGGCGTCATCGCAGGCAGTTGGATCTCCAGCATCGTGGCTGTGTGGGCACAGGGTGGAGCGGACAAGTTGCTCTACTCCGATCGATCCCAGACAGCGGTACTGTTCTCTGTGCCGATGTGGGCTTCGCTGGGCTGTCTGCTCTTGATCGCGTTGTTCTATCCCGCGCGTACCACTAAGCAGCAGGCGTCATGATCTCTATCCTCGTTTTGTCGGCCCTTGCGCAGGGTCTGCCCGCACCGCAGCGGCCTGCGGATCCGTTCGTGTTCCGCTCCGTCTTGGACCAGCGCGTACGGATCGTGACTGCTGCGTTGGACGCGCGCATGTGGTGTGCCTGGGACACAACCACCTGTGGCTTGTACAAGGCTTGGAAGGGTGGTGTGCGCTTCGAGGGCACGGTCTGGACCAATACTCATGGCCCGCAGCCGACCACCAAGGGCAGCGAGTACATGCGCGGTGTCGACAAGCCCGTGTGGAGTGCGATTGCGATCATCAAGGACCCTGCGGCGCCGCAACCGCGCCTTGAGCCGCTGGAGTGCACAGCGCGCTGGTTAGGCCACGAGGTCTACCAAGGTCGTTTGATCCTCAACTACGCCATCGATCTCAAGGATGGCCGCAGTGTGCGCGTGCAGGAGCGCTGTGAGTTCGTGTTGCCGGAGCACATCTTCTCTGCCGAGCGTAGAGAAGAGCTGGACTTTCACGCGCCGCAGCACGGCTTGTGGCGTCAGTGGCGTGTGCTCGATTGCCCCGAGGATGTGGCGCTGCAAGTGCTCGTGCGTCGGGACTCGACCGGACGTTTCTTTGTGGATGAAGCCTTGGCGCAAGATGCGATCGAGGATGTCAAGAATGAGCAGGGAGTGACGGTGGAAACGCGCATCATGACGCGCATGACACTGGGCAAGCCCTTCCCCGTGGGCAACATCTATCAGTTCTGGCTCGACACTCCTACGAAGGAGTGAAGGAACGGCGCATGCTTCGAATCTACGCACTCTGGCTTCTCGCCCTCGTTGTGAGCAGTGGCGAGGGAGCGCAAGCAACTGCGCTCGTGCAAGCAGAAGACCAACGCACCAGTGGTCTCGCCCTGCGCGCGTATGCCATCGGAGAGCCGATGGACCAACTGCTGCCGCTGGTTGCCGGGCAGACACCTAACGTGTCACGCGTGATTCCCACGCTGGATCTGGAAGATGCAGAGCTCGGCGGGTTGGAAGATGTCTTCCTGACGGAAGTCGATGGTTGGCTCGTGGTGCCCGAAGCTGGCGAGTACACGCTGCGTCTCATCAGCGACGATGGTTCGGAGCTAAGCCTTGATGGCAAGCTGTTGATCGACCACGACGGCTTGCACGGTCCGCAGCCCAAAGATGCGCGCATCACCTTGAGTCAGGGTGAGCACAGCTTGCGCATCCGCCACTTTGAGACCTACGGTGGTTGGGCGCTGAAGCTCCAGTGGAAGCGTCCGGGTGCAGACTCGTTCGAGATCGTGCCTTCGACTGCCCTGGCATGCGTGAAGGGGGATGTGAAGGTCACGGCCCCGGGCTTCAAGCGCGTGATTCGGCCGCTTGCCACCACGCGCCCTGGTGATGGCGAGCCGCTCCAAGGTGTGCACCCCGCGCTGCAGTTGTCGAACGCGCGCCCCGATGACTTCCGCCCGAAGGTCGGCGGTCTAGCCTTCTTGCCTGATGGTCGTTTGCTAGTGTCGACGTGGGATCCTGAAGGTGCCGTGTGGATCGTCGAGGGCGCGGGCAGCGGTGATCCTGCGCAGATGAAGCGCACTCGCTTTGCTGCGGGACTCGCGGAGCCGCTGGGCTTGTGCGTGGTCGGCAAACGCGTGTTCGTGTGCCAGAAACAAGAGATCACCGAGCTCATCGACAAGGACGGCGACGATGTCGCGGATGAGTACCGCTGTGTGAGCAGCGAGTGGGATGTCAGCCCCAACTTTCATGAGTTCACGTTTGGCCTGATCGAGCAAGCAGGCTGGCTCTATGCCAACCTCGCGATTGCGATTGATCCGGGCGGCAAGAGCACCGATCCGCAAGTACCCGGGCGTGGACGTGTCATTCGTGTGCCCATCGATGGCGGCAAGGTCGAGACGGTTGCCCACGGTTTGCGCACGCCCAACGGCATTGGTCATGGGCCGCAGGGTTCTATTCTTTTGACAGACAACCAAGGCGACTGGTTGCCTTCGTCCAAGTTGCTGCGGTTGGAGACGAACGCGTTCTACGGTTCGCGCGCCGTCTTGAAGGAGGCTGCGGCGGATCTCGTGGTTACGCCGCCGCTAGCTTGGCTGCCGCAAAACGAAATCGGCAACTCACCGAGTCAACCGGCTACCTTGCCTGAGTCCTTTGGTCCGTACGCGGGCCATGTGGTGCACGGCGATGTGACGCATGGCGGTTTGAAGCGCGATGTCCTCGACGTGGTCGATGGCGTGTGGCAAGCCAGCGTCTTCCGTTTCACTCAAGGTCTGGAAGCCGGTGTCAATCGTGTGGTGGTTGGACCCGATGCGGCCTTGTGGGTCGGTGGCATTGGCTCTACAGGCAACTGGGGGCAAGAGGGCAAGCAACGCTTTGGCTTGCAGCGCTTGAGCTACACAGGCGCGGTGCCTTTCGAGATGCTGAACGTGCGTGCCATGACCGGAGGCTTGGAGCTTGAGTTCACGCATCCACTGGCCTTGGGGCAGGGCTTTGAGCCGCGTGCTGTGCGCGTGGTGCAGTGGCGTTACGAACCCACAGCCCAGTACGGCGGCCCCAAAGTGGACGAGCGTGTGCTGAAGGTCACTCACAGCAGCGCAAGCAAGGATCGCACCAAGCTGCACTTGGCAGTCGAAGGTCTTGCGGCCGGTCATGTGGTGTATGTGCGCTTGGTGGGCGGCTTGCGTGACGACGAAGGCCGCGCACCTTGGACGACCGAAGCTTGGCTGACGCTCAACAAGCTGCCTTTGGATCGGCCGTTGCAACTACGCGCGCCGCCGCGTGTCGACCACAACCAACTCAGCAGCACAGAGAGCGAAGAGGGCTTCGAGCTGTTGTTTGATGGAGTGACACTCGAGCGTTGGAAGGCGCATCAGAAAGATGCGTTGCCCAGTGGTTGGGTGATCGAGAACGGAGACCTCGTCTGTCAAGGTGGCGGAGGCGATCTCGTCACGCGCGACTTCTACGCGGACTTCGAACTGCGCCTCGATTGGCAAGTGGGGCCTGGTGGCAACAGTGGAGTGTTCTTCCATGTTTCCGATGCGCATCGGTATGTGTGGGAAACCGGCCCCGAGATGCAGATCTTGGACAATGAGTTGCATCCTGATGGGCGCAACCCGCTGACCTCTGCGGGAGCTAACTATGCGCTGCATGCACCGGCGCGTGATGCGACGCGCCCCGTCGGCATGTGGAACGAGGCCAGCATCCGTTGCCGTGCGGGTCAGGTCGAGTATCGCCTCAATGGAGAAGTGACTGCACGCTTTGAGGTAGGCAGCGCTGAATGGAATGCGCTCGTGGCGGCCAGCAAGTTTGCCAGCATGCCCGGCTTTGGCAAGTTCACTCAAGGGCGTATCGCATTGCAGGATCATGGCGATCCTGTGCGCTTCCGCAATCTGCGCATTCGTCGGTTGTAACGGAGCGGATCTCATTGTTGGCCTTGTCAAGCGTTCTTTACAGGACCACGCTTGACAAGGACAACGGTGTCCAGCGACCATAGCCTGCATGCCGGTACTTAGCCCTAGTAGCCCCACGGTGCGCGAAGGGGCGGTCAAGCTGTTGTACGCCTTTGATGCAGGCTCGGCCCTGCGCCTGGATGAGGCACAGCGGCTGCTCGCTGGCGAGGCCGCACCGGACCGCATTCGGCACAAAGGACATGCGCCGCGGCATGCGCAGTTCGATCCCTCGCCGCTGTTGCTTGTGCGCGAGTGCGTACCGCTTGTCGTGGGCGGCGTGCACTTCAAGCCGAGCGTGGAGATCACACTCTGGGACTTTGGTGCGATTACGGTGGCGTATGAAGCACCATTGGCCCATGTGGCGCTGGAGTCGTTGGTGGGGGTGTCTTCCGCCGTAGGGCAGGACTCCACGGCCCAAGACGCCGCGCGTGCCTTGGTCGAACGCCTCGTGGCTGTGTTGCGTCCCTGCATGGACCATCCCGGACTGGCCGAGCAAGAAGAGGACTACTTGGTCTTCGAGGTACATGGCTTCGAAGACGATCTGGGGCCTGACGAACTTCTGGCCCAGCACTCTGCAACTCTCGCGCGCATCCTGCGCGCGGAGCTCGATGATCTCTCGGCTGAAGAGGTACGCGAAGCCGTCGGTACCGTGGTGCGCTTTGGCACCAGAGACATGGCGGTGGTGGATTGGAACGGCGCGTTCCTGTTGGATCCCGAACCTGCCGACACGCTGGCCGTCTTGGAGTTCGCCAATCTCGAACTACTTGAGTTGCGCTTCTTGGATGATCGTCTCGACAAGGCGTTGGATCGCGCGTACGCCACGCTGCAGCACCCGCGCGGCTTCTGGCGCGTGTTCCAACGCGAGCGCACGCGACGTGAGATCTCAGCTGTTGCTCGCATGCAGATCGATGCAGCCCTGTTGTATGAACGCGTGGACAATGCACTCAAGCTCTACGGCGATCAGTATCTGGCGCGCGTGCACCGCGCGGCTGGAGAGAGCTGTGGCTTTGCAGATTGGCACCAGAGTGTGCAGCGCAAGCTCGAGACACTAGAGCGAGTGCACGACAAGGTGCACGGCGAAGCCGCAGACCTGCGCATGGAGACTCTCGAATGGATCGTGATCCTCTTGATCGCAGGCGAGATCGCCCTGTCGCTCGGCGGGCTCTTCGCGCACTAAGTACAAGTCGATCGAGTCGTGACTAGCGGCTTTTGGCGCTTGGTCCGTAGCGCAGTTTGCCGCTCGATTCCCACCATGTGAGCCATTCGCGAGCCGTGTTCTTGCGCTCGCCTACCAGTCGTTGCAAGGCACCGCGCACGGCAGGTCCTTCGCTGCTGCGTACTTCGAGCGTGGAGACCACACCCACATCCAACACTGCACCTTCCACCAAGGT
>CAIKQM010000258.1 GCA_903829565.1 uncultured Planctomycetota bacterium | reverse complement strand
GGGTCGGCCGATGCAGCCTTGCGCGCGCTCGACCCTCAGGCGGCGTGGCTGGTGCTCGCCGAACCCCGCGAAGCCGAGTTACCCGCGCTCGTGGCCCACAGTGGCCTGCTGGTCTACCTGCCGCCCGACCCGGGCACCCCGGTCACTCCGCTGGAAGGGCTGGCACTTGGCACACCGGTCCTGTGCCGCCGGTCCGAAGTCTTGGTCGAGGCTCTCGGGGTACAGGCCGCGTGGTTTGATGAAGCGACTCTGGCCGACCCGCGGGCTATGGCCACCGCCATGGGGGCGGCTTTGTCCGCACCGGTATCCAGCAGCGCGCGTGACTTGGTGGCGCGCCACACCTGGGCGCAGTGTGCGGAGGCGCATGCCAAGCTCTGGCGCATGCACGCATCACCTGTCCCGAAGCTGCGTTAGTTCCATTGCACCCCTTGATCCCGGAGCGACCTTCGGTGATCCTATTTCGCCCGATTGCCGCGGCGCGGACGAGCCCCCGAGCCGGCTGCGGCAATGCCAGCCCCCACGCACGGAAGTTCCTGTTATGTCGACCCAGACGAGCGCCACCGCGAAGACCAATGCGGTCCTGACCTATGAAGGCAAGACGCTCAACTTGCCCATCGTCGTTGGCACGGAGAACGAACCCGCGGCCGACATCGGCAAGTTGCGTTCGGCCACCGGCTTGATCACGCTCGATCCAGGTTACGGCAACACGGGTGCGTGCCAGAGCGCGATCACCTTCATCGATGGCGAGAAGGGCATCCTGCGCTATCGCGGCTATCCGATTGAAGAGCTCGCCGAGAAGAGCTCGTTCCTCGAGGTCGCGTGGCTGTTGATGAACGGCGAGTTGCCGACGCGTCAAGAGCTCGAAGGCTTCCGCACGAACATCACGCGCCACACGCTGCTGCATGAAGACTTCCGGCGCTTCTTCGATGCGCTGCCGAAGGATGCGCACCCGATGCCGGTGTTGGCTGCCACTGTGGGTGCGCTCGCCACCTTCTATCAAGGCCCTGAGACCGAGAAGCATCTGCAAGACACCGTCATTCGCCTGCTGGCGAAGATGCCGACAATTGCGGCCTGCTCGTACAAGCACTCGATCGGGCAACCGTTCGTCTATCCGCAGAACCGCCTCGACTACTGCTCGAACTTCTTGAACATGATGTTCGCTACCCCGTGCGAAGAGTACGAGGTCGATCCGGTGGTCGCGCATGCCTTGGATCAACTGCTCATCCTGCACGCGGATCACGAGCAGAACTGCTCGACCTCGACGGTGCGTTTGGTGGGCAGCTCACAAGCGAACCTGTTCGCCGCGATCAGCGCCGGCATCGGTGCGTTGTGGGGCCCGCTGCACGGCGGCGCCAACCAGCAAGTGATCGAGATGCTCGAACAGATCGAGCGCGAAGACGGCAATGCCGATCGCTTCGTGGCGCGCGCCAAGGACAAGAACGACACCACGCGTCTGATGGGCTTCGGGCACCGCGTGTACAAGAACTACGACCCGCGCGCCAAAGTGTTGCGCGAGACGTGCGATCGTCTCGTTAACAAGCTGGATGTGTCGAGCAAGTTGCTGGACATCGCGCGTCGTCTGGAAGAAGTGGCGCTGTCGGACGAGTACTTCATCAGCCGCAAGCTGTACCCGAACGTCGACTTCTACTCGGGCGTCATCTACAAGGCGCTCGGCATCCCGACCAACATGTTCACGGTCATGTTCGCCATGGGCCGTCTGCCTGGTTGGATCGCGCACTTCATGGAGATGCGCCGCGATCCGGACAACCGCATCGGTCGTCCGCGTCAGGTGTACACGGGTGCCACGCTGCGCCCCTACTTGCCCATCGACAAGCGCGGTTGACAGCTAGCTGACATCACCAAGCAGCTGTTCTGGCAGGCGGTCCGTTGAGTACGGGCCGCCTGTCGCGCATTCTGTAGTCATGGATTGGATCGGCATCCTTGCAGGCGTGGTAGTGGGCGCGTTGGTGGCGTGGTCCTTCGGTCGTGGAGCAGCGCAGGCGCGTTTGGCTGTGCTGGAGCGCGAGCGCGACGAAGCACGCACCGATGCAGCGCAAGTGCGCGCGGCCCTCGCCAGTGCGCAGAGTGCAGCGGCTGGTTTGCAAGCGCGGCTCGAGGAACGTGAGCGCGCGGAGGCGCAGCGGCGCGCCACGGAGAGTGAGCAGAAGAAGCAACTCGAAGATGCGTTTGGACGCTTGGCCCAAGATGCGCTGGCGAAGAACAGCGCGCAAGTGACGGCCACGGCAGAAGCACGCTTCAAGCCGCTCAAGGAGCAGCTCGATGCGCTGCAGAAGAAGAATGAAGAGCTGGAGGCCAAGCGCGTCACGGCCTACGCCAAGCTCGACACACAACTGCTTGGCTTACAGCAGAAGACCGACTTGTTGGCCCAAACAAGTGAGCGCATGACCACTGCGTTGTCCTCATCGGCGCAAGTGCGCGGGCGCTGGGGCGAAGTGTCGTTGCGCAACATTGTGGAAGCCGCGGGCATGACGGAGCACTGCGAC
The DNA here is from genome assembly GCA_903829565.1 of uncultured Planctomycetota bacterium. Lineage (GTDB taxonomy): Bacteria > Planctomycetota > UBA1135 > UBA1135 > SXXH01. The sequence continues at coordinate 490 of CAIKQM010000258.1, read as the reverse complement.
TTTGAAACACAAGAGGTGCTCGCCGATGGCACGCGCCCCGACATGGTGGTCAACCTGCCGGATGGGACGCGTATCCCGATGGACGCCAAAGCGCCGCTGCTGGACTACCAAAGTTCGTTCGAAACGACAGACGATCTGGTGCGGCGCACGGCGCTCGACAAGCACGCCAAGGCCTTGCGCAAGCATGTCACCGATCTTGCGGCACGCGACTACCCCAGCAAGATGGTCTCGCGCGGCTTTGTGGTGCTCTTTGTGCCGACCGATGGTGCGCTTGCAAGCGCGTACGAGCGCGATCCCGAGTTGTACACGCTGTCGTCCAAGCTCAAGGTGTTCATCGCGACCCCGACCTCGTTGATGTCCATCTTGATGTCGTGCTCGATGCTGTGGCAGCAGAAGAAGGACTTGGACAACGCGCAAGAGATGGGTGCTGTCGCACGCGAGCTGTACGAACGCGTGGCAACCTACGCGGAACATGTAGAGAAGATCGGCG
>CAIKQM010000257.1 GCA_903829565.1 uncultured Planctomycetota bacterium | reverse complement strand
TCCCTCGCGCCGCCTGTGGGCTGCCGCCCGAGCAGGGTGAAGGCGCCGCGAGCATCGCCCTCGTGCGCCACGCGCTGTCAAATTGTTTGGACAGCTCCGCAGGCCCCACGGGTATGACGGAGACCAGCGTTGCAGGCATGCGCTTGCGCTTGTGGTTGGGGGATGCGCGCACGACGATCCTCGCCTTGCCAGGCGTGCCCACCTACGACGCCGTTTTCTTTGATCCGTTCTCACCACGGGTGGAAAGCGAGTTGTGGAGCGAGTCCTTCTGCCGTGAGCTGGCGTTGCGCATGCAACCGCAGGCACGTCTCTCGACCTACGCCGCCGGCAGCGCGGTCCGGCGCGCCCTGTACCGAGCCGGTCTGCAGGTCGGGACCGGTGCGCGGGTGGGGGCCAAGCGCGAAGGCACCGTGGCCTCGCCCCAGGGGCCTGTGCCAGCTTTGGAACCGCGGGTGCTGCGGCGTCTTCAGCGGGACCCCTGAACTCTTTTCCACCTCTCTGCAGCACCTTGTTCTGATTTTTGCGTGGGCTGGGGACGCGCACCCTGCCGATGCTCTACACTCCTGAGGCTGCTACGGACGGCGCATACCGCGTCGCCCACAACCCGCACCGCACCGCACATGACGACTCTCGCATTCCTCGGCAACATGGGCATTGGCGAATGGCTGATCATCCTCGTGGTGGTCCTGCTCTTCTTCGGCGCCCGCAAACTCCCCGAGTTGGCCCGTTCGATGGGCTCCAGCGTTCACGAATTCAAGAAGGGCATGAACGATGGCAAGGCCGAGGCGCAAGCCGAAGCCGCCAAGCCCGCTCAAGCCGCCGACCAGTCCTCTTCGAAGGGTTGAGTTAGCGCCTCGATGGCCGGGCCTCGTCCGGTCGGAGCCCTCCTGTGTGGAGGCATGAGCCGCCGCATGGGCCGAGACAAGGCTCTGCTGGCGTTAGGCGAGCGCACGCTGATGGAGCGTGCGCTCGTTGTATTGGATTCGGTGTGCGCGGAGGTGCGCCTGTGTTGTGGTGCGCAGCCACGCTACGCCGAGCTGGGGCGGCGTCTGTTGCTGGACCACACGCTTGAGGGCGGGCCGCTGGCCGGGGTGGAGGCTGCCTTGGCTAGCCTGGCGCCCAACGAGGTCCTGGTCGTCGCTCCCGTGGACCTGCCTTGGCTGACAGCGGACGTGCTGGGTGCTTTGATTGCAGCCCGTGCAGCTGCCGATGCCGACGTCGCCTGTGCGCGGTCTGCGCTGGGCTTGGAGCCGCTGGTGTCCGTGTGGGCCGCGCGCAGCTTGCTGGCGGTCCAAGCTGCGCTGCAGCGCGGGGAGAGGCGCATGGTGGCCCCCATGGCGCGCCTGTCGGATCACGGAACTTTGACATTGGTTGAGGTCACTTTTGCTGCACGTTCGGTGGCGCGAGCATTCGACAACCTCAACACTCCGCTCGACTGGCAGCGAGCCGTTCTGGAGACTGAAGGCCAGAGCGACTACAAAGAGAGCTTCGGATCCCCCCAGTGAGTACCCTCGAATCGCGCATCGACGCCCTGTTGGCGCCCGTGGCACCGTCCATGGAGCGCATGCGCACCGTGCTGTCCGAGCAAGTGCGCTCGGACTCTGGTTCGGTGCGCGACATGACGGACCATGTGTCGCGCTTTCGTGGCAAGCAACTGCGGGCCGCGATGGTGCTGTTGACGGGCGAGGCGCTCGGCACGACCACGGACGAGCATCCTACGGTCGCCGCCATCGTCGAGATGATTCACTTGGCGACCTTGGTGCACGACGATGTGCTGGATGGGTCGACCATGCGCCGTCGCGTGGCGTGCGTGAATGAGCGCTGGGACAATCAGATTGCTGTGTTGCTCGG
>CAIKQM010000256.1 GCA_903829565.1 uncultured Planctomycetota bacterium | reverse complement strand
GTGGCCGCATGCCGCTGCGAGCGCGCCGCTCCCAATCCACAAGCGCATCCAAGCGCAGCTTGGCGGCAGCTAAGTCTCGCGTAGAGCCCCCGGTCATGCGGGCATTGTGCGGACCTGCCGCGGGAGCGTGCAAAGCCTAGGTTTCCCGGAAGCGGCCTCGTTCGTGCTTCCGCCGGCTCCGGCTCAAGAGTTCCGGCGCACAGGTCGAACAAAGTTCCTAGCCCCTGTCCCGCGACCTCCATGACCGACCTGCTGCACCGCATCAAGATCTTCGTCTACGCCCGTCGCGGGCTGCGGACGCAGTACTTGTTGTTGCGGCCGGCGCAAGGAGTCGAGGCGTGTTGGGGCCCGATTCAAGGCAACATCGCCTTCAGCGAGAAGATCGAGACCGCGGTGCGTCGCGAAGTACTCGATGACATTGGCTTGGTTCAGCCCCTGGACCTCATCGAGTTGGGTCCGCCGAGTGTGGCGAACCTGGGCATCGAAGATGTGGTCGAGTGGTGCTTTGGCTTCCACGCGCCGTTGGTCACAGCGCCGCTGCGCTTGGGTCCGCGCTGGGCTGACTTCCGCTGGGCGCACTTGGGCGAGGCGTACCCCGCCCTCGAGCTTGAAGAAGACCGCAGCGCGCTGCTACGTCTGCATGCGCGCGTAGAGGCGGCCTAGCAACGACGGCTAGGGCAGCTCGGTGATCGTGAGGGTCACATCTGTCTTGGTACGCACCTGCGACCATGTCGCGACTTGATTGAGACGCGCGGTGCACTTGTAACGATCACCTGACGCCTCCAGGACGTCCGACGCGGCGCCAATGTCCGAGAGGCACGTGCTGTCCAGACCGGCCAAGCCGGTGCGCGTCACAAACGCGCTGTGAAAGCTGATGCTGCGCTGCGGCGCATCGGCCCAAGGCGGCTGGATCTCCAACTGAAAGAGCGCTGTGCCGTCCTCCGAACTGGCAGTACAAGTCACCGAGGGCCGCGGCTCACTGGCGCTTTGCGCGCGCGCCCACCAGAGCCATCACCACCGATGCGGCAACAAGGACACCAACGGCCGTGTAGAGACCTGCTTTCATAGGATCGAATCACCTTTCTACATCGAGGTTCACGAGGCGTGACAAACGAAGGTGTTGAGCCTAGCTGGCAAAAAGAGGCACAGCCGGCCACTCGCCCACAATCGCCTTGGGGTTCACCCCGAACCAATCGGTCACCAAAGACTGGTACACGCTACGGAAGTCCGTGGTGGTGCGCAGATCGCCTCCATCCAGATCCGTCAAGGACGGATGCTTGCCATGTAAGCCCGGTTTGACACCTGCACCAAAGACGAGCACCGGCGCAGCAGCGCCGTGGTCCGTGCCACGGGAACCGTTCTCCTGCACGCGGCGACCGAACTCGCTGTACACCACCAGCGTGGTGTCCGCATCGATCGAGCGCTGCTGGAGATCCGCAAAGAAGGCGCCGATCGCGCCGTCCAAGCGCGCCATCAACCGATCATGCGAAGTGCGCTGGTTGGAATGCGTGTCAAATCCACCTGTCTCCAGCGAAACCACACGCGTGCCGATGCGTGCATCGAGCAACGCTGCCGTGGTGCGGAACGCTTCACCCAACTCGTCATCCGGATACGGCACAGAAGGCTGGTACCGAGCCGTGGCCACGCGCACGCGCGCGCTGGACGCATTGGCTTCGGCCAACACACCGCGCATGCGCGCCAAGGCACGCTCGGATCCCGTCATCACACGACCACCCACAAGGCGATCCGTGTCCTCTTGCGCGGCGCGGCGATACTCCTGCAAGTCCTGCGTCTCGGCCGCGGTCCACTTGTAGGTGGCGGGAGTCGCAAAGACGAGCGGCGGCCGTGCTGTCGAGTACACACTGAACGGTG
>CAIKQM010000255.1 GCA_903829565.1 uncultured Planctomycetota bacterium | reverse complement strand
GACTTGGGCGTGCAAAAGAAGCTCACGGACCAGGACACGAGCGCCACAGACACACGCCGCTTGGGACGCGCCTACGACCGTCGCATGCAGTCCTCGTGGGTCTGGCCGCCCGAGTTCAGCAAACGCGCCGAGTGAACGGCACGGTGAAGGCTTTGACAGCGCCTTCTGCGCCGCCCAACAAGCCACTCGACTCTGCTGTCAAATGTACCTGACTACTGGGCAAGCCCGCCGGGCCTTCCACACGGAAGACCACCGTTGCACCGCCACCCAACAAGTTGCCCGGCTTCTTGGCCGTCAACTCGAACGCAGCGTCATCTTGGCGCACAACCGACCAGCCGAGGTCGCCCACCATGGTGCATACCTCGCTCCATAGTTCCTCAGAACGCATGGAGACGCGCACGGGCCGCAAATGCGGATCCGCATGCGCGTCACTCGTTTGGCAACGGCTCGCCACGCGACCGTTCGATCAGGCCGAGCGCTTGGCGACCTTCTTCGCCAAGCGGCTCTTCAAGCGCGCCGCAGCGTTCTTGTGGATCACGCGGTGCTTGGCGGCCTTGTCGATCTTCTTCATCGCCGCCGCGAGGTCGTCCTTGGCGGCAGCCGGAGCTTCGGCCTTGACGACCTTCTTGATCGCCGACTTCATCGCGCTGCGCTGAGCACGGTTCTTGACATTAGCCTTAACGTTTTGGCGGTGACGCTTCAGCGCCTGCTTGGAGTGAGCCATCGTGTGTCTATCGCAGTCTTTCCATCTTGGCGGCTACATCCTTGTAGCCGACGTCCGTTTCGAAGATGCGGGCATAGTGCACGCGCGCTTGCGCGGCATCGCCCGCCTCCTCGGCGATCGCGCCGAGAGTATACAGGATCTCCTTGGCGCGGTCGTCGAGGACGCCCACGGGGCCAAGGGCCTTCTCATATTCCTTGCGGGCCAGGTCGAGGTAGCCCTTCTGCTTGAAGCAGTCGCCCAGCAGGACGCCGGCATCGCGGCCACAGCGCGGATCGAGCGCTGCGCGCTGCAATTCGGCCATCGCCGCGTCCACCTCACCCGACTTCAGCAAGCGCCGGCCCAGCTGCAGGCGCAACGGCGCCTCGGCCGGGCGCAGTTCGACGCGCCGCGTCCAATCGCGCACCTCGTACTCCAGCAGCTCGCGCTCCAGCTGGTTGGCCAAGGCCTCGTCGCCGTCCTTGCCGGCACGCGCCACACCTTTGCGCAGCGCCTTGGTACGCAAATCACCAACCCGCGCCGCCAAATCGTAGGAATCCCGCCGCTGCGACAAGGCGCGCTCGGCCCACGACAAGGCCTCGTCCAGGTCACCGAGCTTCTCGTTGACCTCGGACAGGCGCTGCATCGTCTCGACATCCTGCGAATCTTGGTAGCGCGTCTCCAACGCAGCCAACTCTTCGCGCAGCTCGTCCTCGGACATCTGCAAGCGCTGCGAGCGCTCGATCGAACGAGTCTGTTCCTTGTCCTTGATCAACTCGCGGCTGTGCTCGACCGTGCGCGCGCTGGAGCCCTGCAAAGCCATCTCGGCCGCCAAGTCCTTGCGCGCCTTGATGCAGTCCTGGTCGCGCGGATCGGCTTGCAGCGCACGCTCGTAGTACTCGAGCGCCTTCTTGGGATCGCCCAAACGCCACGTCATCGCACCCGCGCGCTTCAAACCATCCGGATTCTTGGGCGCAATCTCCGCCAAGAACTCGTACACCGCGCGCGCCGAGTTGACATGCCCGGCCGTCTCCAGCGACACGCCCAGCAGCAGATTGGCCTCTTCATCGAGCGGGCTCGAGTCGAGGTACGCCTCGTACTGCTTGACGGCGGCATCGTGCTTGCCCGCCTTGGCCAGGCCCTTGGCCGCGACCAACGGACCAGCACCCACCAAAGCGCGGAACAGCTTGGAACCGCCGCCCTTCAACGCCTGGCGGGCCTTCAAGGCGCTACGCAAACCGGCGCGCGCCTCACCCAAGTCCGGCGCGATGTCCAACAACTGCCGGTACAGCTCGATAGCGAAGTCCGGATTGCGGCGCCGCAATGCTTCGTCCGCCTTCTGGAGCTGTTTGGTGAAGTCCACGGGATGTCGCCTCGAACTTGAGGGGCGAAAAGACTACGAGATACAGGTCGACCGCGTCAAATCCGCTATCCTGCCGCCCCTCCCATGACTGAGTCCCAGACCACGACCACGACTACCCCCTCGGCACCCGTGCGCCTCGAGTTTGTTGTGACCCTCTACCCGCATCCGGTGCTGCGCAAGCGCGCGCAGGATGTGCCGGTGAACGACCAGACGCGCGCCACCGTCCAAGCCATGTTCGAGTGCATGATCCGCTCGGATGGCTGCGGGCTCGCCGCGCCGCAAGTCGGCCTCGAGCAACGCATTCTGGTCCTGAACGCGACAGGTGAGCCGCAAGACAACCTCGCGCTCATCAATCCGACCATTCTCAAGCGCTACGGCGGTGACACGCTGATGGAAGAGGGCTGCCTGTCCTTCCCGCGCATGTATGCCGAGGTCAAGCGCCCGGACTCGGTCACGATCGAATACACCGACTTGGAAGGCGTGCGCCACACCAAGGAATATTCCGGCTTCATCGCCCGCATCATCCAACACGAGTACGACCACTTGGAGGGCGTGCTGCTGGTGGATCGCATGACCCCGGCCGACAAGGCGCGCAACCGCTCGGGCTTGGAAGCCCTGATTGAGCGCTGGAAACGCGCGCAGTGACCGTTGCAGCTGGGATGAGCGTCACGCGCGGGATTGAGACGCCGCCGCCGCTGGCCCCGCACGGCAGCGTGGTGTCCATCGGCGTGTTCGATGGCGTGCACTTGGGTCATCGCGCCATTTTGGCGCGCAATCTCGAGCGGGCACGCGAGCTTGGCGCGCGCGCCACGGTCGTCACCTTTGCCGAACACCCCAAATCCCTGCTGCTCGGCCGCGCACCGCGCACGTTGACCAGCTTGGAGCACCGCCTCGAGCTGTTCGCACGCGCCAGCATCGACTGTGTATGGGTGCTGCACTTTGACGCAGCCCTACGCGCGCTCGACGCTCGCGCCTTTGTCGAGCAACTGTGCTTGCGCGACTTACAGGCACGACGCTTTGTGCTGGGCTTTGATTCCAAATTCGGCCGTGACCGCGCCGGTACACCGGAAGCTCTGGCCGCCGCAGGACACCCGGTCGACATCGTGCCGCAGGTGCTGGTCGCCGCGCGCGCCGTGTCGAGCACCGCCATCCGCGAGTGCATCGAACTCGGCGATTTGGAAGCCGCCGCCCGCCTTCTAGGCCGCCGCGTGTCGACTCTGGGAACCGTGGTCGCAGGCGACCAGTTGGGTCGGCGGCTTGGATTCCCGACCGCCAACCTCGACCTGCACCACGAATTGCACCCGCCGGTGGGTGTCTATGCCGCTCGCGCGCGCCTCGCTGGGGCCTCCACAGGCCTGCCCGCCGTGGTCAACATCGGCTGGCGCCCGACCGTCAGCGGCGAGACGCCGCGTACCCCGCGTGTCGAGGTGCACCTGCTGGACTGGAGCGGCGATCTCTACGGCCAAGCACTGGAAGTCGAGTACGTCGCGCGCCTACGCGACGAGCGACGCTTCAACGGGCTGGGTGAATTGACCGAACAGATCGCGCGCGATGTGCAATCCGCGCGCGCACACCTCGCCGCTGGTTGACGGAAGCGCCGCGGGTTTGCATACTCTCCCGCCTCGAATCGGACGCCGTCCAGCGGCGTGTGCTTCGGGGTGTGCGCGCCCAGGTAGCTCAGTCGGTAGAGCATGTGATTGAAAATCACAGGGTCGCCGGTTCAAGTCCGGCCCTGGGCACCATTACTCTGCCTGCATTCCAGGGCACCCGTTCATGAGCGCCAGCCCCAAGTCCATCCTGCGCAGCGACCCCACGCGTGTGGTGATCACTTGGCAAGACGGCACCACCAGCGCGTGGACCGCGGCCGAGTTGCGCCGCGAATGCCCTTGCGCGCGCTGCATTCACGAGATCACGGGCCAGCGCTTGCTCGATCCCACCTCGGTGTCTGACGACACCACGCAGCAAGACCTGGCTTTGGTGGGCAACTACGCGGTGTCGATGTACTTTTCGGACGGCCACCACACCGGCATCTACACTTGGAAGCTGTTGCGGGAGCTCGCCCCGCGCCAGAGCTGAGCCGTGGAGCCGCTGCCGATCCGGTCGGGGGTCGTGATTCCGCCCGACGAGCTACGCGTGGCCTTTTCGCGCGGCGGCGGGCCCGGTGGCCAGAATGTGAACAAGGTCGAGAGCCGTGTGGAGCTGCGCTGGAATCCGGCCGCGTCCCGTGCGCTGGATGAACGCCAGCGCGAGCGCGTGCTTGCGGCGTGGGACGGCAAGCTGACCGACGCCGGCGACTTTCTGATTCGCGCCGGCGAGCACCGCGAGCAGGCCCGCAACTTGGAAGCCGCGCTGGCGCGCCTCGTGCCCCAGCTGCGCGCCGCGCTGACCATTCCCAAGCAGCGCCGCGCCACCAAACCCACCAAGGGGTCGCACCGCCGGCGTTTGGGCGAGAAAAAGTCGCGCGGCGACATTAAGAAGGGCCGCCAGGGTGAGTGGTGAGCGCAAGGACGGTATTCTGCTGG
>CAIKQM010000254.1 GCA_903829565.1 uncultured Planctomycetota bacterium | reverse complement strand
GGCCCACGAGCGCACCAGCACGAGTAAAGCGCTCTTGGCAGCGCAGTAGGCTGCGCTGCGCTTGCGTCCGCGCAAGCCATCAAGACCTGCGACACCGAACAGCACTGCACAGCCCTGCGAGTGTCGTAGCGCAGCGCGAGCCGCGCTCATGGCGCGCGCGGGCCCCACGACTTGTTGCTGCAGCTGCGTCGCAATCAGGTCAGCTGAGTGCGATTCCAAGCTGCCCGCAAGGTAGTCACCGGCCGCAATCGCCAGCACATCCAAGCGCCCTTCTTGCTCCACCACACGCGCCACAGTCGTGGCGATGCTGCTGCTGGCTGCAGGGTCGCTGATGCTCAAGTCACAGGGATGCGCGCACGCGCCCAAGCGCGCCTGCAAAGCTGTGGCGTTGGCACCAGGCGTGCGCCACGTCGCATGCACGCGTGCACCTTGCGCCAAGAACTCGGTCACGCACGCAGCTCCCAAACCGCGCGAGCCACCGACGACCAGCACAACAGGGCTGTGGTTCATCCACAGCAGTCTAACACAGCCACCCTACTGCAACGGACGCACGGCGACTTCACCAGCGTGCGAGGCCAGACGGCCACCGCGCTCGAGCACAACAGCAGCACCCGGCTGCAGGGTCAGCCAACTCATACCACGCACCACATACGCACGCCCGGCGCGCGCATCCAAGCGCAGTCGCAAGCGATCGTCTTCAAAGTGCACGTCGAACGGCCCCCACAGATCAAAGCGCACACCATACGCTTGCATGGCTCGCAAGCGCACAGCCCAAGCAGACCAAGCGCGCCAGCGGGCGTGCAAGCGGTCGAGCATGTGAGCCAGCGGATCGAGCAGCCACGGCGGCCACTGCGACGCAACCGTGGGCACAGCGTTGAGAGTGCCAGAAGGTGTCAGGCGTACTTGACGGCCCACAGTGGTCACGCGCAACGGTGCGAAGCGCGGTGCCGCACAAGCGATGGTGGCGGGCGACCAAAGATCGACCGGCTCGTTGTCCTCAGCCTCAACCTGCGTCTCAGGTGCGCTCCATGGCCAGTCATGCTCCCGCCACGGGGACACACGTACTTGCACGGCAGGCACCGCAAGCTGCACACGCGGGGCGGCGAGCTTGGTAACAGCACCGGCAACTACAGTGGCGCGCAAGTGTGTGCCCTCGTGCAGCAAGAGCGGTGCCCCCGCCAAGGTACGGACGGTCCAACTGTGTGCATCACTCTGCACTTCGTAGACACCAGGTCCGCCGCATGCGAGCCAGCTGGCGGGCAAGCGCAGCGTTTGGCCCGCCTCACGCCAATCCCAACGCATGCGATCAAAGGCGAGGACGGTCAGTTTGCTTGTGGACCACTCACACGAGGTGGCACCTTCCCAATGAACCGCTGTGCGCTGCGCAAGACTCCAACGCGCGGCTGCGCCAGCACCGAGCTCAAGCGCACCCTGCGCCTCGGCACGCAGCGCTTCTGTGCGCGCGCAGGGACGTGCCCCGTGCCGAGCGTCTAGCACCAAGACTCGCCCCTCAAGCGCTTGCACTACAGGTGTGGCTTGGTCGGTCGGCTGCGTAGGCAGCACAAGCGTCACCAGCAACGAGAGGAGCGCGAGCATGCCTCGAATTTTCGACCTCGACCGTCGCCAGTCTTGATCACGGATCGAGACGAGCCTGGTGGCGGGGCCAGAGGTGGAAGTTCTTTCCAACCTCCACGCGCCCCAACCTCCACGCGCCTACGAGTGTGACGCTAGCGCGGTGCCAAGCGACGACGCAGGTACTGCGCACGCGCACGATCGCGTTCGCTGGGATCCAGCAAGGTACCCTCGCCCTGAACGAGCACTTGCAAGTGTCCCTTGTGGACCTGCAAGCCGAGTTCATTCAACAGATCGACGCCGGGCTGGTCGACCAAACCGCAAGCCACTCCCAAGCGCAGCGTGGACATGTGCGCAAGAGCCACCTCGGTCTGCAGCGCGCGTGCCGTGCGCAACAGGCCCATGGCGCGCGACACGCGATCCAACAAGGCGGTGCGCTGTTCTCGCAACAGTGTCCGACGTACTTGACGCTCGAAATCGACGATCGCCACAACGATCGAGCGCAGTTCCTCGATCAACTGTTCCTCGCTGGAACCGAGCGTAGTCTGGTTGGAGATCTGGAAGAAGTCGCCGACAGCACGCGAACCTTCTCCGTGCAGTCCGCGCACGGCGAGTCCGGTGCGCGCAGCCGCGGTGAAGACCTTCTCCAATTCGGACTTGCACAATGCCAAGGCGGGCAGGTGCAACATCACCGAGGCTCGCATGCCTGTGCCTGTGTTCGTCGGGCAGCCGGTCAGGTAGCCCAATTCGCGCGTCGCAGCAAAGGCCACGTCCGCTTCCAACGAGCGGTCCAGTTCCTGCGCGCGACGCAAGCAGTCACCCAATGCCATGCCGCGCCCCATGGCTTGCAAGCGCAGGTGATCTTCCTCATTGACCATCACCGAGATGGTCTCGCTCGGCGCGAAGGCCACTGCACGGCCAGGCAGCACAGTCTCACCCTCTTCTCCGGGTGCCAGATCACGCGACACCAGATGGCGTTCGCGCAGCACCAGGCGTAACAAGGGCGAGACAGCAGACATCTCAGCCCACTGAGTCTCACCCTCAAAGCGACGCGCGACG
>CAIKQM010000253.1 GCA_903829565.1 uncultured Planctomycetota bacterium | reverse complement strand
TGAGTTGATGGCCAAGAAGCGCGGCAAGTCGCGGAACTCGACATTGCCATCTTGGAACGCAACCACATCCACATAGCCTTGGATCTTCTGGAAGACTTGCTTCCACTCTTCGGCGTGCTGCTCCAGCGTGAGCGTTTGATCGAACTGCTTCGCACCGCGGAAGTAGGGCGAAATCAAAATCGGCAAGCCCGTGGTGCGCTTCAGGTGCCCCGCAAGCTTCTGGTAGACGGCCATCACACCGGGATCGAAGGCATCGATCTCGTGGCACACATACCAGCCGCGGAACGCACCCGAACGACCGTAGCGCTGCCAGACCTCATCGCAGAAGGCGATGTTGAGGTCAGCCTCCTGCATGTGCTGACCGGAGTGCCAGTACTGCCCGGAGTCGTAGGTGCCAAACCACAGGTCCATGCCGTGCTGCTCGGCCAACTCCAAGTACAACGCGACCAAGTCCTCCTCGACCAAGAGATGGCTGTGCAGCGAGCGCAGCGTCTTGGAGTCGAAGGTGGCGCGGTCCTTGTAGCCGGCGCGAATGAGGATGACGGTGTCGATGCCATCCGCGCGCATTTGCGCGAAGTCATGCGCCCACTCGTCGCGCCCCCAGTTCGCGGAAGGGATGTCGTGGCTGATCTCGTCGAGGAAGGTTCCGGTAATCATGTGTTTTGCCTCACTTGCGGCCCAGCAGCACTGTTTCCACAGCGTGTGCGCCCAAGGTCAGGGTGAACTGTGAGCCGCTTAGCGCGAGGGTCTCGAGTACGCGATCCATGAGGTCCACGCGCGCGGCCGAAGACCAAGCGCCGGCCAGGGCGTCGAGACGCACAATCGCCGTGCGGGTCTCCTCGCTGCGGTTCCACAAGCGCACCACCAACCCACCGTCTGCGCGCGGTTGAGTGGCCGACAGCGTGAGCCAAGGGTCCTCGCAAGCCACCAATGCACGCGTCAAGGGAACTTGACTGTTTGTGGCGGCCCGTTCGTGGACCCCGCGCTCCACCTGCCACGCGAGCGGCGGGTGCGCGAAGCGCAAGGCTCGCGGCGCCACCTCAGCCGCACGGGTGCCCGTGGGCAACGGGCGCCAGCTGAAGTGGAACTGTGTCCCCGGCACGATGTGCTGGGCTTGGGGTGTCTCAATCGCGGGGCCTGCACCGCAACGCCGCAGCGAACCACCTTCGCGCGACACGCGGCCCACGGCGCGCATCAAGGTCAGAGCCAAGAAGCTCTTCTGGCCGCCGTCACGGCCAGCATGATCGACAAGCTCATGCTCGAACAGGCCACGCGTGGCGACTGCCACGCTGCCGTGCGCATCGCCCGCCACAATCAAGTCGCGGCCAAAGCGCGTCGGGTACTCACTCTCGCCTGGGTAGCGTTTGCGCAACTCCACCGTCTCGGCGGCGGTCGCCGGTACTGCGCGCGCGCGGCGCACGAACTCGAAACACGAGCCCGCTTCGGTCTCCACCACGCCGGCGCCGCAGGGCAGCAGCACACGCAAGCGATGATCCGGCAGCACGGTGTCGAGCGTCAAACGCACGCGCACCTCATCCAGGTCATCAGGCAAGAACACCTCCGCCTCGATCACGATGGGCGCGTCACCTTCCCAACCGTCGCCGATCCAACTGGGTGTCCACTCCAGACCGACCACCATGTGGCTGCCGAAGTCGTCACGCCAAGTCGAAATCTGCGCGTTGTTCTGGCCGCGCGTGATGGCGGGTGTAAAGCCTTCTGGACAGCTGTAGCTGTACAAATCGCCGTCATCCAAGGCCGACTCGAACAACAAAAGCTCGTCCCACACGCGTCCAGTGCGCTTGTCCAGCACCGTCAACGCGCCACTGCGCCGCGCATCAATCTTGAGGTGGGCGTTCTCGATGCCGCGACTGCGCGTCTCTTGCACGCCGCTCTGCGGGCCGCCCTCGAGGTGCAGCTCAAAAAAGCTCAAACCTGCGGCCACCAGCTTGGCCGGGAAAGTCGCGAGGAACAGGCTGCCTGTACGGTAGTCCAAGTGGCGCGCAATGGTCACCGACTCTTCCTCGAGCGTGTGCAGCATCTCCAACTGCACGCGCACAGGTTTGCCGTCCGGACCGGTCAGCGCCACGCGCAGCAACTCGTCTTCACTCAGCTTGCGCGGCCAATGCACTTCGCAAGCGACGAGCTCTTCGCACGGTTCCAAGTGCGGATTGTGCACTGCCACGACCACGCGGTCCTTGGCGGGTGCCAGACCCGCGCGCAACGACAGCTCGCGCAGCGCATCCTGCACCAAGCACTCGATCGTGGTGCTGGCTTCGCGCAAGCGTTCACGGCCCGCCACATGGATCTCATCATGGCCGCAACCGCACACATCATCGTGCGGATGGCCCAAGAGCACCAAGCGCCAGGCTTCATCCAAGAGAGCCAGATGCTTGTCGCCCGCGCGACC
>CAIKQM010000252.1 GCA_903829565.1 uncultured Planctomycetota bacterium | reverse complement strand
GCCGCCGCGGTCGCGCTCGATGCTCTCCAAGCCGCGAGCCTCGTGGTCACCGCCGGTTGCGACGAGCTTGGACGCCTCGACGCGGTTGCCGGAGATGGCGATCACGGCATCGGCATGCAACGCGGTCTCACGGCCGCCGTCGAAGCCGCGGAGCAGGCGTTGGCTGCCGGAGTCGGCGTCGGCACGCTGCTCGAGGTGGCTGGCGATGCTTGGTCGCATCGCGCTGGTGGAACGTCCGGTGCGCTGTGGGGAGTCTTGCTCCATCAGCTCGGCGCTGCGCTCGGCGATCTGCGTGCTCCCGATGGCCCGCTCGTTGCCACGGGCTTCACCGCGGCCCTGCGTGGCGTCACGGAATCTGGCAAGGCGCAAGTCGGCGACAAGACGATGGTCGATGCCTTGGATCCGTTCGCGCGCGCGCTCGCCGCAGCGACGGCCGAAGGACGACCGCTGCGGGCCGCGTGGTCGACCGCCGCACACACCGCGTCGCAATCAGCCCACGCCACGGCAGCGCTGACGCCCAAGCTCGGCCGCGCCCGTCCTCACGCACAGCGCAGCGTCGGCACGCCTGATCCCGGCGCCATCTCCATGGCGATGATCTTGCAGGCCGTGGGCGAAGTGCTGGCGAAGCGCGCCTGCAGCTGAGCTTCGCCCAGACTCGATGCGCCGACGAGCGGCCTGCGCCGCTTCTGGCGCAGGCCCGAATGCGGCCGTCCGCTCAAGCTCCCGCGCGGCGCAAGATCTTCTCCATCAGCTTGCCCTTCGCCAACTCGTCGACGAGCTTGTCGAGGCGCACGCCGCAGATCACGCCCTTCACCAACACGCGCTCGGGATGCAGGCGCGGCGCCGCGGCGAAGAACTGTTCGAAGTTCGTGCCCGCCACCAAGTGCGCCTCGAGCGCCGCCTGCGTGTAGCCCGTCAACCAACGGAAGATCTCGTCCACCTCGCTCTTGGTGCGCCCCTTCTTCTCCGCCTTCGCCACGTAGTGCGGGTAGACGGACGCGACGGACATCGTGTAGATGCGGTGCTGGGTCATGGCCTCATTCTGGCCGATGGTGCCGGCTCTGGCATCGTCGCGTCGCGGGTTATCATCCCCGTCCGACCATGACCAACACCTGCAACCCCGGCCCGTGGCCCGGCCGTTTCGTTTGGCACGACCTGATGACAACCGACGCCGCCAAGGCGCGCGCGTTCTATGCGGGTCTCTTCGGCTGGCAGCTGCAGGATGTGCCGATGGGACCGTCCACCTACCACATGATTCACTGCGGTCCGGGCCCGATCGGCGGCATCGTCGAGGAGAAGAACATCCCGAACTCGCATTGGATGCCCTACCTCGCGGTCAACGATGTCGACGCCTCGGCCAAGCAGGCGCTCGAGCTCGGCGGCTCGGTCTGCGTGCCGCCCACGGACATTCCCGGCACGGGCCGCTTCGCGGTGGTCGGCGACCCGGCCGGCGCGTACCTGTCGCTGTTCGCGGGCAACGACCAATCGCACGGCGCCGATCCTGACCAGGCGGTACCCGGCCGCGTGTGTTGGCAAGAGACCTACACCACCGACGTCGAAAAGGCGCAGGCCTTCTACACCGGCCTCGTCGGCTGGCACGGCCAAGCGGAAGACATGGGCCCGGCCGGCATCTACCACGTGCAGATGCTCGGCGACAAGCAAGCCGGCGGCATGATGAAGCACCCGATGCCCGGCATGCCGTCGTGCTGGGTCGTGTACTTCTTCGTCGAGGACCTCGCCGCATCGACCGCCAAGGCCAAAGAGCTCGGCGCCGCCGCGATGATGGAGCAAGTGCCGATCCCGAATGTCGGCCACTTCTCGATGCTC
>CAIKQM010000251.1 GCA_903829565.1 uncultured Planctomycetota bacterium | reverse complement strand
TTGGTGTCTGTACCCGACCTACAAGCCACAGCTATCGAGGCTCTGGCGCGTCGCCCGGATACCGGCGCACTCGATGCGTACTTGTTGGGCTTGCTGGAACGCGATGCCACCGCACGCGAAGCCTCGCGCCGCGCGTTGGAGAGCCTGCGCGCCAGCGTGCGCCCCGCGCTGGAAGAGCGTCATCGGGCCGGGCTGTTGGATCCGCGCGCGTTGAGCAGCGTGCGCGCCATCTACGCAGATCTTGCACCTTTGCGTGATTGGACCATCGTGGGGCTCTTTCCGCGCCGCGCGGCGCCGAACCCTGCCGGCAAGCAACCAAGCGAACTGGCTGCGGCCGATGCGCAACTGCGCTT
The DNA here is from genome assembly GCA_903829565.1 of uncultured Planctomycetota bacterium. Taxonomy (GTDB): domain Bacteria; phylum Planctomycetota; class UBA1135; order UBA1135; genus SXXH01. The sequence continues at coordinate 14,599 of CAIKQM010000251.1, read as the reverse complement.
GGTGGATCACCGCAGCGACCGCGAGCATGGCTTCGTCAATCTCGAAGAGGTGCTTGCCTCGCGCCAAGATGTCGCGGCCTTGGCCCATACTGTGGTCGAGAGCACGCGCGCACGCCGCGCCAAAGTGGTCCTCGGTAGTGACGATGATGTCGCTCTGTGGGTGAACGGTGCGTTGGTGCACGATCACTCGGTGGATCGCGGTTGGAGCGCGGATGCAGACCAGTTCGTGATCGAGCTGCAAGCCGGCCGCAATGAGCTGTGGTTGCGCGTGGGACAGAACGGCGGCGGATGGTCGTACAGCGTCAAGATCGAGGGCGAGGGGAGTGGTGTGCTGTATGAGGACAGCCCCGCTGCAGCGCCCACGCTCTCCGATGACTTGGCACGCTACGAACGCGCTGTGGCTACGCTGACCGGCGATCCGCGTCGCGGTCGCGAGGTCTTCCGTCGCGACTCTGGTCCGATGTGCTTGCGTTGCCACGTGGTGAATGGCGATGGCGGTCGTGTGGGCCCGGAGCTCACGGATGTGGCTCTCAAGTACGACCGTGCCGAGCTGGTGCGCTCGATCCTGCAACCCAACACGCGAGTGGCCGAGGGCTACACCAGTTCCAGCTTTGAGTTGGACGACGGCACCATTCTCTTTGGCATGGTGCGGACCGAAGACGCCGAGAACCTAGAGTTGTACGACAACGCAGGTGAGACGCGGCGCGTCGACAAACGCTCCATCGTCGACCGCGCGACCAGCAAGGTATCGTTGATGCCCGAAGGCTTGGCGCTCTTGCTTAGCGAGCAAGAGTTCGCGGATCTTGTGGCGTACTTGGGCACCTTGAAGATGCCCGTGCATCGCTAAGTGCAGTAGCTTCAGCCGACGCTGGCGCCCAGCAAGCTGCCGATCATCCATGTAGCCGCGCCAGCGGCTGCACCGATGGTCAGCATGCGCAGTCCGCCGTAGTACAGATTGCGCCCCGAGAAGAGGCTGGTAGCAGCGCCTACCAAGAACAGCGTGACCGCGGCGGCTGCAATCGAGACGCGCAGAGCGAGCGCGCCGTCCCACAACAACCACGGCACGAGCGGGATCAACGAGCCCAGTGTGAACGACAAGAAGCTCCACAACGCTGCTCCCCACGGCGAGCCGAGTTCGTTGGGGTCGAGCCCCAACTCCTCGCGCGACAGTGCATCCAGCGCACGCTCTTTGTCTTGCACGAGCTCCAACGCCAAGGCGCGCGCTGCGTCGAGCTTCATGCCTCGCGCGGCATAGATCAGAGCCAGCTCTTCCGCTTCCGCCTCCGGATAGCGCTCGAGCTCTTCACGCTCCTCGCCGATTTGGTGCTGCCACAACTCGGTTTGCGTACGCACACTGATCCACTCGCCTGCGGCCATCGAGAACGCGCCCGCCAGCATGCCCGCGATGCCTGCGATGACCACCGCATTCGATCCGCCTGTGGTTGCTGCCTCGGCGGTGGCACCGGCGACACCCAGCACCAAGCTCGCGTTGGAGACCAAACCGTCATTGACGCCAAAGACTGCGGCGCGCAGCGTGCCGCCCGATCCTGCGCGTTTGTGTCGCGCACCGATGCCATCCACCTTGGTGGGCATGGCATGGCCTCGACCATAGGCCGACAAGCCGCGGACTTTGAGCGCTGCGAGCATGGGCTTGATCCGCTCCGGAGTGCTTGCGCGTGCGAGCCAAGCCACCAAGCGTGCGCGCGGTGTCGGTTGGAAGGCCGGCAGCACCATGCCAGCTTGCTTGACATCACCTTCCAGGATGCCCGCTTGCTCACGCGCCGTATGTGCGAGTTGCTTGTACAACTCGGCTTGCGCTGCTTGAGGTTCACAGCTGGCTAGTCGGTCATACAACCATGCCGACTGGGTCTCTTCATGCCAACGTTCCAGCGGTGTGCCCATGTCGCGATCGTAGCTCCAGATGGTATGACAACGCCATGAAGCGCGTTCTTGCGATCCTCGCTCTCCTCACGGCGTGTACTACACCGAGTCACGATTGGAAGTCTGCGGCAGGTCCGCTGCAGTCCATCTACGCCAAAGAGCTAGATCCAGACGCTCCTTTGCCGGAGCATCCGCGTCCTCAGTTGGTGCGCGAGCGTTGGCGCACTCTCAACGGGATGTGGCAGTTCCAGCCTGCTGTGGAGCACGAAGCGGCGCCCATCGGTCGCGAGTTGCCGGAGCACATCTTGGTGCCGTTCCCGGTGGAGTCGCAGCTGTCCGGCATCGGTCGCAAGCACGAGCGAGTCTGGTACCGGCGCGAGTTCACTGTGCCCACACAGTGGCGCAATGAGCGCACATTGCTGCACTTCGGTGCGGTCGACTGGGATGCCCGCGTGTGGGTCAATGGTGTCGAGGTTGCTGCACACCGCGGCGGCTATGACCCCTTCACGTGCGACATCACAGCTGTCCTGAATTCTGGACAAACCCAAGAGGTGGTTGTGGGCGTGTGGGATCCCACGGATGCGGGTGATCAGGCGCGTGGCAAGCAAGTCAACAAGCCCGGTGGCATCTACTACACGAGCGTCACAGGCATTTGGCAGACCGTCTGGCTCGAATCCGTGCCCAAGGCGCACATCACCCAAGTCAGCGTGCATGGTGATCCGCGCAACGGCAACGCAACGGCCATGATCGAGGCCGCAGGGGACATCACGGATCTAGAAGTGGAGCTGACGCTGCGCGACGGTGTACAGCAAGTCCAGCAAGCCAAGGGGCGCGCGAACGCCGCGTTGTCGTTTACCGTCCCGAATGCGAAGGCTTGGTCGCCCGACTCGCCGCACTTGTATGACATGGATGTGCGTCTGGTGCGTCGTGGCATCGTCATCGACCAAGCGCGGTCCTACTGCGCGTTGCGCACCATTGCGGTGGCGCAGGGCAGCGGCGGTGCAGCGCGCCTCTACTTGAATGGTGCGGAGCTGTTTCAGGTGGGGCCGCTCGATCAAGGCTACTGGCCGGACGGTCTCTACACAGCACCCACAGACGCGGCCTTGCGCAGTGACTTGGTGCGCACCAAGGAGTTGGGCTTCAACATGCTGCGCAAGCATGTGAAGGTCGAGCCGGCGCGCTTCTACAGGCACTGCGACGAGTTGGGCCTTTTGGTGTGGCAAGACATGCCCAGCGGCAACAACCAGAGTGCTGAAGGCAAGCGCCAGTTCGAGCGCGAACTAGCAGCCATGGTGCGCTGGTTGCGGCCCTTCCCGAGCATCGTCTGTTGGGTGGTCTTCAACGAAGGCTGGGGCCAGTACGACACGCCGCGCGTGGTGGCGCAGGTCCAGCACTTGGATACGACTCGCTTGGTCTCGAACGCTTCGGGATGGGTCGATCAACGCGTCGGTGATCTGATGGACATTCATGTCTATCCGGGTCCAGGCGCACCGAAAGTGGAAGCACGCCGTGCCGGTGTGTTGGGTGAGTTCGGTGGCATTGGTCTGCCGCTGAAAGGGCACATGTGGCAAGCGGAGAACTGGGGCTACGAGGGTGCGGCGGATCGCGAAGCTCTGACCACGCGCTATGTGGACTTGCTCGCCGCCGTGCATGACTTGAAGGTGAACGCGGGGCTTGCAGCGGCCGTGTACACGCAGACCACCGATGTAGAGACAGAGACGAACGGCTTGCTCACGTATGACCGTGCTGTGGTCAAGTTGGATGCGGCTCGCGTGCGCGCGGCCAACCAAGGGCGCTTTCCCACGCTCGTGCCGTTGGTGCCGACCTCGCGTGTGACGCCTGTGGAGTGGAAGGTGCGCTTCGATGCACCGCAAGGTGAGTGGACTGCTGCCAACTACGAGGATCGCGGTTGGGTGACCGCGCCAGGTGGCTTTGGGACGGCAGGTACGCCGGGGGCAGTCGTGCAGACCACATGGCCCACAACGCAGATCTGGCTGCGCCGCCGCTTCACGCTGGACACGGCACCGCGCGGCCTAGTGCAGTTGCAGATCCATCACGATGAGGATGCACAAGTGTGGCTCGATGGCATGTTGATCGCGGACTTGAAGGGCTACACCAGCGCCTACAAGACCGTGACTCTGAGTGCAGAGGCACAAGCGCTCTTCACCGCAGGTGAGCATGTGTTGGCGCTCACATGCCGTCAAACCGGCGGCGGTCAGTACATCGATGCCGGCTTTGTCATGCAGGAACTCACCAGCGACCACCAAGCGCGCGGTGAGCCCAAGAACGAGCGATAGCTGCGTTCACCCGCGATGACCGCGGCCATGGCCGCGCACAGTTCTGCGCCTCGCCGAGCAAACAAGGCTCGCGCGAGGCGCGGTTGTTGGTAGACCACATGTGCTAACAGACGGGCGCACCGCAACTCTGGTAGCAGGTCGTGCTGGAGCTGGCGCTGGTAGCGGGCCGCAACATCCTCGCTTGGTCCACTCAACACGCTCTCGGCCGCCAAGCGTCCCGAGCGCAAGGCGAGTGAGATGCCCTCCATGGTCAGTGGATCGGCAAGTCCGGCTGCGTCGCCTGCCAACAACACACGGCCGCGAGCCAGGCATGCCCGTGGGCGGGCAGGAATCACATAGCCCTCGACGGAACACTGCACAGACGCATCGAGAGCGTGGCGCCGCAGGACCACAGGCAGCAACGAGCGGGGACTGGGATGGCCGTCGACGGTCAGTACTCCTGCCGAAACCGCACGCAAGCCCTTGCCGAACGCCCATGCATAGCCACGCGGCGCACTGTGAAAGTCGAACAGCACGCGCTCGCTGTCAAAAGAACTGGACGGAACAGTCAGCTCCGCTTCGAGCGCTGGGGCGCCCTTGGCTCGCGCAGGCAGGCCCGCGAGTCGCGCTGTTGTCGAAAGGGCTCCATCGCAGCCCAGCACCACACTGGCCGCAAACTCGCCGGCGGTGGATTCGACAACCACGCGCTCCGCAGTCAAACGCAGGCCTTCAAGGCGTGAGCCCACGCGCACTTCGGCGCCTGCGTTGCGCGCAGCTTCCAACAAGGCCTGATCCCATTCGGCCCGCATCACCAAGGTCACCAACGGCGTCGAACGTGCAACGGTGTGCAGGCAACCTGCGTGGTCCAACAACTCAATGCTGCGTGCTTCCGATCGCTGCGGCAAGCGCACATCGGCGGGCAGCTCGCGCCACGCGCGTGCAACGACTCCGCCTCCACAGACCTTTGGACGCGGAGGCCGCGCCGCCTCCAGCACGATCACGCGTCGTCCGGCACGCGCGAGATGCAGTGCCGCGCAAGCACCCGCCGGGCCACCGCCCACGACCACCACGGGATCGTTCATCCGCCGCGCGTGTGCATCTCAAGGTGTGGATTGTCGCGCAGCGTGGCCCGCTCGGCCAGCGTGCCGCGTTCAGCTTGCGCCTGCGCTTCAAGGCGCAGTTGAGCCCCGCGATCCTCGCGTGCGCGCCAACCATGGCGTAGCGCGTCCCTCAGCTCTTCGTTCGTGGCACCGGCACGCAGCAATGCGCGCAAGTTGGTGCCGTGCGTGGCATACAAGCAGTGGAACCACATGCCATCCGCTGTGACCCGGCTGCGATCACAGGTGCCACAGAACGGCTGCGTCGTGGAAGCCACGATGCCGAAGACGGTGCCATCCGCCAGCAACCAGCGCTTGGCCGGCGCACGCGACTCTACCTCGACGCGGCGCGCCGGACCGTAGGTGCGCTCGAGCACCGCGAGGATCTCGCTTGCAGGCACGACCTTGTCGAGCGACCAATGCGTGGCGCCGCCCACATCCATGTACTCGATGTAGCGGATCTCGGCGCCGACCGAGCGCGCGTGTTCGAACAAGGGCACGATCTCGTCGTCGTTGATCCCGCGCACCAGCACCGTGTCGATCTTGGTGTGGCGGAAGCCATGCGCTTGCGCTGCCTCTAACGAGGCCAACACCTGAGGCAGACCCTCGCGCCGGGCCAAAGTGCGGAAGCGCTCCGGTTGCAGGGTGTCGAGGCTGATCGTGATGCGATCGAGCCCTGCGGCCTTGAGTCGAGCCGCCATGGGAGCGAACAACAGGCCGTTGGTGGTCATCGACAGATCGCGCAGCCCGTCGATGCCGCGCAGCATCGTCACCAGTTGCTCGATATCGCGCCGCAACAACGGTTCGCCTCCCGTGAGGCGCACATCCTCCACACCACATCCGACGAAGGCACGCACCAGAGTCGTGAGCTCTTCGAAGCGCAGAATGTCGCTGCGCGGCAACCAACGGTACTCCTCCTCGGGCATGCAGTAGGAGCAGCGCAGGTTGCAGCGGTCTGTCACAGACAACCGCAGGTCGGCGAGAGGCCGGCCCAGTCGATCAGCAAGGTGCATCGCGATCGCTTAGTGTGCCTTAGCAATCGCTCGCAAGGGAGTCTCTGTCTCGGACTTGCGGCTTGGGCCCGCTACAGGGCCCGGCACGCTGCGGAAACGTCGCCATGCGAAGTACAGACCGCCCAGGGCACAGGGCAGCAACGCCAATGCGCCGTAGGGAACGAAGGCATAGATCAGACCTACCGCCACCGTCAGCACTCCCACACTGGCCAACATGGCGAGCGCCGGCAGCATGTTGCGCAGAGAGTTGTCCTGCCAGCTGAAAGGCTCGCTGAAGGGGAGGTAGTACTGGAAGCGTGGCGCCCACCACAACGTGAGCACACACGAGCCCAGCAGAGCTACTGCAGTGTGCATCCACAACTCCATGCCAAAGCACACCAAGCCGAGGACAGCGGCCGTCAGTTGCAAGGGCAGCCAGATGGTGACAAGTACACCTAACAGCGCGCCGCGATGCACTGCGGTCAAGTCACTGAGCGGTGCGGCGGCAAAGATCCAGCGGGCTTGTGGTGTAGCCGTGAAGCGCGCCACATCGAAGATGCCCACGGCAACCACGGCCACAAAGACCAGACCGGCCATCGCTCCACGCGCAAGTTGGGGCAGGCCTTCCTGCTGCAAGCCGACGAGTGACAGCAACGATCCGCCCAGCGTAGCAGCGGACATCACCAACGCTTGGCGCAAGAAGGGCTTCTCGCGCCGCGCGAGGGCACTGGCGTACCCGAAGCCTGCGCGTTCCTGGCTCGATCGAGACAAGCGCGCACCGACGCGTGCGAACCAGCCGCGGTCTTCAAGGTTGTGTTTGGCGTTGGTCGAGCCGATCTCGCTGCTGTGCAGTGCGCGCAAGTAGCGCCGTGAAGTGAGTGCGATGGCCACGGGCAGGATCACCACGCAGCCGGCCAGCGCGAGTACGAGCGCTTGCACCTGTGCGCTGCTGGCTTCTCCCCGTAAGACCGGTCCCCAATGCAGAAAGCTCGTCGGTGGTAACCACTCGCGCAGCGGGTGCTCCCAGCAGGCGCGCATCCAATCCGGTCTGCGCGGCAACACCTGCAGCACGCCGAGCAAGCCGCACACGAGCGCCGTGCGCACCACCAGCGCCGCACCTGCGTAGCGCTTGGCTCCCACCGTCATAAGCAGCAGCGTGTGGGACAGCGCAACGAAGCCTACCGCAGCCACCAGTGCACAGCTCGCGACTACAGGCACCACGATCAGCGGCCACGCGTTCTTGGTGATGATCGGACCGAGGGCGAGCGGCCAGAAAGCGCACAAGCTCGCCAGCAAGGCAGCATGCGCACCCATGTACACACAGCGCGAAGCGTACACCGTGCGCGCTCGTACAGGCGTGGCACCCAAGATCCGCAGGTCATCGCCGTCCACCAGCGCATCGGCGTGAAAGTTCAACACCACCAGCGCGCACAGGGCGAAGGTCTGCACAAAGCTCAGCGCATAGATCGCATCTGTGCCTACGTGCGTGCGCAACAGCCACGCAATCACGAAGACAAACAGGCCTGACTTGAACGCACCAATGGCGATCAAGGACTGCATCCAGCTCACTTGTTGTTCGTTCGAACGCCGCGTGTCGACGGTGCACAGCAAGCGCACGAGCGTTTCTAGCGTCGTGCGTTCGACCCCCAACAGCCCCCAAAACGGACGGCCAGCGCGGACTCCAAGCCGGGCAAACCAAGCGGTGGCACCGGTCCCTTGCGGCAAACGCCACGGGTCGTGTGCCTTCGTGCTCGCCACGGGTCTCAGCTCAAGCCCTGCAGGATGTGCGCGAGACGCGACTCTTCATCGCCGCGATCGGTTAGCTGCGTGAACAGCCCTTCCAAGTTGCGCGCGCCATTCGTGCGCGCCAACTCGTCATAGCTACCGGCGGCCACCACCTTGCCTTCATCCAGAATGATGATGCGATCACACACCTGCTGGACCACATCGAGCGCATGGCTGGAGTAGAAGATCGTCATGCCCCGGTCGGCCATGGCGCGCAGCAGCTTCTTGACCAACACAGCAGCATGCGCGTCGAGCCCTGAGAGCGGCTCATCGAGGAACAGCACTTTGGGCGCATGGAGCAGCGCGGAGGTGATCAAGAGCTTTTGACGCATGCCCTTGGAGAGCGAGCCAATGCGTGCATCGACACGATCCAGCAAATCAAAACCGGCGAGCAACGATTCGGCGCGCGTGCGCGCCACCACCGCATCGAGCGCAAACAAGCGCGCCACGAGCAACACATGCTCGGCCACAGTCAGCTGTTCGTAGAGCGCCGCGTTCTCCGGCACATAGCCGACGAGAGCCTTGATCTCGGTCGCCTGTGTGCGGGGGTCGAGCCCCAGCACGCGCACCTCGCCTTCCCACGAGTCAAGAAAGCCCATCAGCGCCTTGATCGTGGTCGACTTCCCTGCGCCGTTGCGCCCCAAGTAGCCCACAATTTGGCCGCGTTGCACCGCGAGGTGCAGATCGTTGACCACACAGCGCCCTGCGTAGCGCTTGGTGAAGCCGCGCAGCTCGACGGCCGGTGTCAGCTCTTCAGCCGATCCCATGTGCGCTCGGGTTCCGCTTTGGTCGAACAGGGGAGGCCGCACTCTTGCCAGCCTGGCTGCGGCGAACCGTCGGCCTGTTGCCCGCCAGCGAAACCGCCCGCCACATCGACCAGTTCGCTGTAGCCGGCGGCCGTGAGCAGCTCGCAGGCGCGCGTGCTGCGACGGCCTGACGCACAGCCCACCACGAGCTTGGTGCCGGGCGCGAAGTGGCGTTGCACGGCCGCCACGAAGGTCGGATTGGGCTCCATGCCCATCCCGCCGCGCAGCATCACGGGGATGTTCCAAGCGCCGCTGGGGTGGCCGGCTGCGTACTCTTCGACGGTGCGCACATCGAGGTAGGTCCAGCCTTGGGTGACGAGGGTGTGGGACGCTTGGGGATCGAGACGGCGGGTCGGCATGCGAACAGAGTACCGCACGGGGGATCCAGACTCTGGACTGGGCAGTCAAAGGGGGGCGAGATGTAGAGCGGTATGTTTTAATTGCGATTTCGTACATTCTGTCATAAGTTATGTATTCGTAACGCATTGGGGTGTCGTGAGCTTGAGTACATGCCTGCTTAAGGACTGCATGGAATAGATTCTGCATAGCACACGCGGCTAACCCTCGGGCTCCATGGAACTGGAGACGAGAAGAAAACGATGGGAACGGACTTCGCGGGAAATGGTCCCGTGGAGCTCGCAGGGTTGGCCGCATCCAGCTTGAGGCCGTGTTCGACCCCGACTCGAACGCGGCCTCCGGTCTTTTGGGGCCCGGTTACTAGGGCTGGCGGCCCTCGAGGGTGCGCCAATCCGCGCCGGTCACCACCCAGGCGCCATCCTCCTCGCGCCAGTCGCTTTGCACATGCACGCGCCACACGAGCGCTTCGTCCCGCCGCCGCAGCAGCAGGAGCTCAAACACAGCCTGCGCCGTGCCGCCGGCTTCCTCGACCGTCACGGTCAACGACTCCGCGGGGATGGTGGCGATGCGCGGAAACAGGCCCGTGGCGCGGTCGCGCTCGGTCAGGAACTGCGCCCCCAACCATGCCAGCACATCGTCGCGTGTAGCCCCGCTCGGGTCGCGCCACGCCGGGGACAACAACTCCATGATCGGTCGGGCGCGCGCCTCCCCGTAGGCCGCACAGCCTTCCGAGAGGGCCATGCGAATGCGCGTCTCATCCGACGCCAGCGCCAAGATCAAACGCTGCGCTACGAACCACAGCAGCAGCGCGCCGGCGATGAAGGCGAGACCGCGCTGGAGCATGTCAAGTAATCGTGACGACCACGACCTTGGCCGCATCGGTCTTGCTCAACGCTTCGCGCAGGGCTCGGATCGCATCGAGCACATGCGCCCCGATGCCCGGTGTCGCCTCGCCGTTCAGCTCTTCGTACCAGGCTTGCAGCTCCTCGCGGTCAAAGGCCTCCAGATCGAGGTCTTCATAGTGCTCGGCCTTGTGCGCGGCCGTCAAAACGAAGCTTTGTCCGTCCAATGCTTCGGACAAGCGCGCCGCGTGTTCGTCATGTTCGCTAGACGTCAGGTTCACATCGCCGGCTTCGTCCAGGTAGCCCAGTGCCGCAGCCACCAGCCAGCCGTCGCGGGCGTATTGCGCCGCTGTTTTCGCGTTGGCTTTGCGCCATTCCGCGAGCGTCTTGGACTCGGCGGCTGCGCACATGTCGGGCAGGCGTTCGATGGCAACGAGGCTGAAAATGGCTGTGGCGGGAAGCATGTGTCCAGTTTTCTTGTCAGTCGTGCACGACGAGCGTGCGCACTTCGAGGTGTCGTAAGTCCAAGACGCGCAACACATGGTTGCCGGAGTCGGCGACATACAGGGTCCGGTCGCGCACTGCGAGACCATCAGGCGCATGGAACTTGGCGTGCACAAAGCGTCCGTCGGCGTGGCCTCGTTCGCCGCTGCCTGCCAAGCGCGTCATGCGGCGCGATGTAGGGTCCATCTGCTTGATCTTGTGGTTGTAGGTGTCCGACGCATAGAGCAAACCGTCATACACCAGCCCCGTGGGATGCTGGAGGCGGACGGTTTCCCCCGTGCCATCTTCATCGCCCCATTGATCCAAGCCTGCGCCCACCAAGGTCTCGACACTCGGACGACCAATCAAGTTGATGCGGCGCACGGCCGAGCTTTGCGCATCGACCACATACAAGCCGCGTCCATCGCCAGCCAGATCGCTCGGCTGTGCAAAGCCCGCTTCCGGAGCAGGACCATCGCTCCACGCTTCGCGGCCATGGCCCAGAAAGGGCACCAGCTCATCGCTCTCGATCCATGCGAGCTGATGGCCGCCCGCGAGCGCGATGTACAGCCGCGGCCGGTCCCACCACAAAGCCCACGGAGAACGCAGTGCTGTGCGCAACGGATGTCCGGGACGCACTGCCTGCTGGCCAGCCTCGCCTGTGCCAGCGACCGTGGTGACATGCCCCGTATCCAGATCAACGGCGCGCACGCAGTGATTGCCTGCATCCGCCACCATCAAGCGTCGTCCAACCAGAGCCATGCCGCGCGGGTTGTCCCAGCGTGCTTGTTCGGGTTCGCCGTCCACCAGCCCGCGCTCACCCGAACCAAAGATGCGGCGCACGCGTGCTTCGGCGGCGTGCTGTGGATCGAGTTCCAGTTCCAACACACGGTGGTGCCCGCTGTCCGCCACATACAAGAAGGCTTGCGACACGAGCAGCAACTTGGACGGATAGCGCAACACATGCGGGTGTTCGCGCGCGGTTTCTAGGCGTGTCGCGTGCTCGACTGCGCGCAGCACGCCCTCCGCCTGCCATGTGTCAAGATCTTTGGACAGCGCTTGGGCAAAGCGCAGCGCATCGATGGCACCGGTCGCTCTGGCGACCACGACGCCGCGCGGATCGATCACCATCGTGGTCGGCCACGCACGCGCGCCCCATGCATTCCACGCCTCCCGCGCGGGATCGACCACCACGGGATGCTCCAGTCCCAAGCGTAGGATCGTTTCGCGCGCCGCCGCGAGTCCCGCTTCGCCGGGGAACTTCGGTGTATGCACCCCGATCACGGTGATGCGATCGTGCAGGCTTTGGTGCACACGTCGCACCTGTTCGGCGTGGTGCAGGCTGGTGATGCCGCCACCATTGAAGAAGGACACCACGACCGGTTGTCCGCGCAGTTGCTGCAGCGACAACGGAGCAGGCACATTCAGCCACGCGAGTCCTTGCGGGAACTCCGGCGCACGGGCGGCAGGCCCGCGCTCACCCTCGTGGTCAGCCGGCATCAGGAGCTTCGGGGTACACGCGCGGCAGCAACTCGTGCGCTGCGAGCGCGCCTTCCGCACGGCGTTCGACGGACAGCTCGGAATACAACGCGCGCATCTGGGAGCCTCCCAGCGGCAAGCGCTGCAACAACAGGTCGACGAGGTGCCCGAACGGCATCTGGCGCGGCAGCTCGATTTGTTCGCGCACGCGCGTCACGAGTGCTGCTTGCACCTTGGGCCGCAAGCGCGTTTCCGACTCTGCCGAAGCGACAAAGTCCTCGAGTGTTTCCACGCGCGCCGTGCGATAGAGGCGCTCGCTGGGCACCTCGTGCAAGCGTGCGCGAGTCAAGCCAATCAACCACACCAAGTAGCGCCCGTCGGGCAGCCGCTCGTGGCGCGCAATCTCGCCCAAGCCTGCGATCGGATGCACTTGCGGCCGTCCGGCTTCGTCAAGTTCACCTTCCACGATGCACCCCATGGCGATGCGTCCGCTGCGGTCGAGCAAGTCCTCGATCATCTGCCGGTAACGCGGCTCGAAGATGTGCAGCGGCATCACACAGCCCGGGTACAGCAGCACATTCGGCAGCGGAAACACCGGCACGATCGCCCCTTGGAGCGTGCCACCATGAGATGCAGGTGCTTCGCCCATGCTGTGCTTGTCAAGTCGTCTTGGCAACGCGCACCGAGCGCCGTTCCAAGAACGCGAGCGCTTTCATCAGCTCGCGTGATTGTGTGTGGAGTCCGCGCAGCTCTGTGCTGCGCGCCAGATTGGCCACTTGGCGGCGCAAGAACACGCCTTCGGGTGCATCGCGCAAGTACGCCGGATCAAAGTTCACGCCGTTCTCGCGCAGGTAGCGCTTGAGATCGCGGTCCGAGCGCACCACACCTTTGTGGTACGGGTCGATGATCACGGCGTTGCTTTCGCCATGCACACGCAGCATCACATGGCCCGGCAAGGGAATGAGACCCGTGCGCACACCGGCACGTTTGGCCACAAAGCTCCAGATCGCGCACATCGTCAAGGGCATGCCTTGGCGCGCGCGCAGAGCTGTGTGCAGGTGAATGTTGCACGCGTCGTGGTAGTTGCCCTTGCTGCCACCAAAGCCCAGCGTCTTGCCCAAGTGATCCGACAAGGCCAGCGCACGTTCGGTCGCATCCCCTGAAAGGCGCGCCCGCGCGCCCACCACATGCGCCATGGCGTCAAGCTCTTGCCACAGCGGGCGCGGATCCAAGTGCGGATCCTCCAAGCGCGCCAACGCCAGCAAACCACGCTCCAGACGCGGCTGCGGGCGCAGCAACTGGCGGTACAGCCCGCGCAGAATGCGTTCGCGACCCAACTCGGCGCGGATGGTGCGCGCCCGGCCGCGCGTGGCCGCATCCGTGCTGCGCGTGGCCGCGTTCAACGCCGGCAAGGCCGCTTTGCGCAGGGCCAAGAGCTCCTTGCGTACGGTGTCGCGCACCTGCTCGGAATCGTCGCCCAGCAGGCTGACCAAGGCAGCCGTACGGGTGCGGACGGCCGAGTCGTGGCGTTGGAGGTCGGAGAGGGGCATCGTCGGGGTAGGGGCGGGAAGGCCTTCGCCGCCCCCTGAGCCTAGACCCAGCGCTCCGCACTCGGAAGAGGGGAGTCGCGCTTGCGCCCTTGCGCCCCCCCTTCCTATTCTGTTTGCCCCAGAATCCTGTAGGTCATCCTGTAGGTGCCGTCCAAGGGCTCCACCTACGCCGTCCCCACCTCCGCCCAACCATGATGCGACTCCCGCAAGGCGACGATGCCGTCGTCGTGACCCACGCGCTGCGCACGCCGATCGGCAAGTACCTCGGCGCGTTTGCCGATCTGAGCGCCGCGGATTTGGGTGCGGGCTTGGTCGCCGAGCTGTTGCAGCGCGCCGGTGTGCAAGGCGCTGAGGTCGATGAGCTGATCTTCGGCAATGGTCGTCAAGCCGGCGGCGGTCCGAATGTGGCGCGCCAAGTCGCCTTCCGGGCGGGGATTGCCCAGGAAAGCTGCGCGTGGACCGTCAACATGGCCTGCGGTTCGGGCCTCAAGAGCATCCTGTTGGGTGCTGAGGCGATTGTGCTCGGGCGCGCCTCGGTCGTGGTCGCGGGCGGGGTCGAGAGCATGAGCGGTTTGCCGTTCTTCTTGCCCAAGTTCCGGACTGGATATCGTCTTGGGCACGCTGACGTCGTCGACGCTATGTACAAAGACGGATTCGGATGTCCGTTGGCGAACATGCTGATGGGCGAAACGGCCGAGAAGCTGGCCCAGGACATGGGCATTCCGCGCGCCGAGCAAGATGCGTTCGCGCTCGGCAGCCAGCAGAAGGCCGCCGCCGCCATCGCCGCGGGTGCGTTCCGCGACGAGATCGTGCCGGTCAAGGTGCCGACCAAGAAGGGCGAACTGCTGGTCGATGCCGACGAGCACGTGCGCGGCGACACGACGATCGAGAGCCTGACCAAGCTGCCGGCCGTGTTTGACAAGAAGAAGGGCACTGTCACGGCGGGCAATGCCTCGGGCATCACCGATGGAGCGGCGGCGCTGCTGTTGATGCGTGCCGGTGAAGCGCGCCGACGCGGCTTGGAGATCCTGGCCACCCTCGGGCCGAGCAC
>CAIKQM010000250.1 GCA_903829565.1 uncultured Planctomycetota bacterium | reverse complement strand
CGCCAGACAGCACCATACCTAGGCCTGGAGGACGGCCGGAGCCTACAAACCCTGCGTTGCACCGCGTAGACGCGCCTAAGGCCGCACCTCCCAGTAACGGCGTGCACACTCATCGGGGCCAGTATCTATTTTAGGGTTTTGTTAGGCTCTCCCCGCGAGCCCATCCATGCCCCCGCCCGTCCACCTCCGTGTCCACGGACACCACTCCCTGCTGACCGGCGTGGACTCACCACAAGCCCTGCTGCTCTGCGCCGCAGACCTCGGCTACGACACCCTCGCACTCACCGACATCGACACGGGGTGTGGCCTCGTGGCCTTCGCGCAAGCCGCTGCACAGCTGGGGATCCATCCGATTTTCGGGGCCGAGCTGTCTGATCCGCAAGGGCGGCCGGGGCGCATCGTGGCCTTGGTGGAGAGCGAGTTGGGGTACGCCAACCTCTGCCGGTTGCTCAGCATCCGCGCCTTGGGCGGCGACCCCGGACGCAGCGGTGCACAACTCGCGGGACCTACCGCCGCCCGCTTGGCCCACGAGTGCGCAGCGCATGCCGAAGGTTTGATCTTCCTCGCGGACCATCCGCGCACCTTGCTCGAACTGTACGGCCGCGTAGGCACGCACCAACTGTACGCAGCCATCTCCAGCGCGGCACTGTCTGTCAAAAATACCAGACACCCACCCGCCACACGCCCGGCTCGGCACGTGGACTTTGAACCCGAGACATGGGAGCGGGCGCGAAGCGACGAAGAACGCTTGGACTTGCCCAAGCCGCCGGCGCCTGACCGCCCGATGACTGCGCAGGAGCTGATCGATGCGGCGCGCAGTTTGGGCATCGCCACCGTGGCGGCTCCGGATGTGCATTGCGCACGCCCGTCCGGTTGGCATAGCCAACGTTTGCGCACCGCGGTGAAGCATGCGGCTTTGCTCGAAGACCTGCCGGAGGAATGGTGCGCGCCGCGACCGTGTCACCTGCATGCACCCGCGGAGTTCACCGCTTTGTATGCGCCAATCGATGCACAAGCCGTCGATCGCACGCGCGAACTTGCGGACCGCTGCAGATGGGTCCCCAAGCTCGGCCGCACGCTGTTTCCCACGCTGGATCTGCCAACTAACGAAACGGCGTACTCACGACTGGCCACGATGGCGTTCGCAGGTGCGGCGCAGCGCTATCGCCCGCTCAAGCCCGAGGTCGTGCGTCGACTTGATCACGAGCTGGCGACCATCGACACGCTCGGCTACGCCGCGTACTTCTTGCTGGTGGAGTCCATCGCAGCCTTTGCGCGCGAGCGCAACATTCCCTGCGTAGGACGCGGTTCGGCGGCGGACAGCTTGACGGCCTATTGCTTGGGCCTCACGGATGCAGATCCGTTGCGGTACGAGCTGGTGTTCGAGCGTTTTCTGAACCCAGCACGGCGTGACCGCCCCGACATCGACCTCGACTTCTGTTGGCGCCGCCGCGACGAAGTGTTGAACCACGTCTACACACTCTTCGGCAGCACGCGCACAGCCATGATTGCGACGATCGCAACATGCGGGCCGCGAGCCGCATTGCGCGAAGCAGCACTGGCCGAAGGATTGCCGCCGGCGCTGATCGCACGCTGGACAAGGCAACTGCCGTGGAGCGTGGACACCGGCGAGGAAGCACACGACGGCTCGGCAGACTCGTCCAGCACACTTGACACAAGCCCGGCAACCGAAAGCCCTGCAGGCGCCATCACGGCGGCTCTACGCGCAGCAGCACGCACGCAGGAACTGCCTTGGGACGAGCCGCGTTTCACGCGCGCAGCAGCCGCAGCCGACGCCCTGGTAGGCGCACCGCGCTTCTTTGGACTGCACCCGGGCGGAGTCGTCGTGGCGCCGCAAGCCATCAGCTCACTCGCACCGTGCGCACGCTCGAAGAAAGGCCACCTCGTGGTGCAGTACGACAAGGACGCTGTCGAAGCGATTGGCCTTGTCAAAATGGATTTACTGGGCAATCGCGCCCTGACGGTGCTCGATGACTGCACCAAGGCACTGCAGGCGCGCGGCATCCGGCGCGATGGACAGAGCATCCAACTGCAGGAGCTCAACGAAGAAGACCCGGCCACTGCACGCAGCCTGTCGGAAGGCCGCACACTGGCTTGCTTTCAAGTCGAGTCGCCGGGCATGCGGCACCTGCTGCAGCAGATGAACGCGCGCACCATGGATCATGTGATCCAAGCGGTGGCGCTGATTCGCCCCGGCCCAGCAGGCTCCGGCATGAAGGACGCCTACATCCGGCGCGCCCGCGGAGCAGAAGAAGCTCATGCGCCTCATCCGCGCCTCGCTCAAGCCTTGCGCTTGACGCACGGCGTGTTGCTGTACCAAGAAGACGTGATGGTGGCGGCCAGTCTTTTGGCGGGCATGGATCTCGCCGAAGCCGACCTGCTCCGCCGTGCG
The DNA here is from genome assembly GCA_903829565.1 of uncultured Planctomycetota bacterium. Taxonomy (GTDB): domain Bacteria; phylum Planctomycetota; class UBA1135; order UBA1135; genus SXXH01. The sequence goes on along the minus strand of CAIKQM010000250.1, from coordinate 288 downwards.
CTGCAGAAGCGTCGCGACGACGAACTGCCCGGGCTGCGGCAGCGCTTCCTCGAGGGCTGCGCAGAGCAAACGATTGCGGCACACGACGCCCAACGAGCATGGGAGTTGATCGCCAACTTTGCATCGTTTGGCTTCTGCAAGGCGCATGCGGTGACCTACGGACGCATTGCGTACCGCGCGGTGTGGCTCAAGACGCACTTCCCCGCCGAGTACATGGCCGCCTTCCTTTCTTCGGATACGGGCTACTACGACACGCGCGTGTATGTAGAGGAAGCCCGCCGCTTAGGG